>JAGMCF010000191.1 GCA_023129415.1 Candidatus Cloacimonadota bacterium | reverse complement strand
ATAAATCCAGAAGGACTTCAGGTGGTTATGGATGGTTGGGATACAGCATTTAGAAAAAATAAAAGAGATTGTAATGGTAATGGAACATTTATTGAAGGTATTGATTATGTGCCAGGACCTGGATATGATAGAGATGGGGTAGATCTAAATCGTAACTATTCATTCAATTGGATACATGGTGATACTCTTTGGGCTCCAGGTGGTGAAGAATTATGGGATTACTATCGGGGTCCTGCACCATTTTCTGAAGGTGGAACCCAGGCAGTTAGAGATTTAGCAGAAGAACAACATTTTATATTTTCAATAAATTGGCATTCTTCCAGAACGGGTAATTTTTCTGAGAAGGTATTCTATTCATTTGAATGGGCAGGAGTAAAGCGTCCACCTGATTTTGCTGTAAATCAAATGATAGGGGAGACTGTGGCTGGTTTAATTGAAACCGAAACTGGAGCTGGCCATTATGAACCATCGCCTTCTACTGGAAGAAAAGGAAATGCACAGGATTGGTTTTATCAAACTTATGGCACAACACAACTTTTAATAGAATGTGGGACTTATGACATACAGCCTGATTCAACTATAGTTGAAGATACTTGTGAAAGATGTAGTGCTGGTGCATATTGGCTTCTAAATCGGGTACTTGGCTACCAAGCAGATGCAGCTATGCTCACTGGTAATATTTCAGATTCGCTTACTGGAGAACCACTTATCGCGGAAGTAATTGTTGAGGAGAAACATGCATCATATTTTGCACCAAGACTTTCTGATGAACTATATGGTCGCTTCTGGCGAGTATTACAACCGGGCACATATAATTTACAAATCCGAAAAAAAGGATATGAAGAAAAAGTTATAAATAACATAACAGTAAATAATTCCTGCTGGACAGATTTGGATATTGAATTAGTTCCTTTAGGTGAAGTTTTAGTTAATGGAAGTGTTACTTGTAATGGAAGCCCTGTGCCTGCTCAAATCATTGTGTATGATATAGAAAATGACACTATTTATACCGAAAATGGTTGTTTTGAATTTTCTACTTATGAAGGAGAGCATAAAATTCAGATAACTTCAGAAGGCTGCATTCCTTATATTGATACACTTGAATTCGTGCTGGGAACTTGGGATATGGATGTTGAACTTTCTCCCGAAGTAGTAATTTTTTATGAAAATTGGGAAAGTGGATTAGTTAGTTGGAATATCACAGGTGATTGGAATCTTTGTGAAGATTCTTATGAAGGGAATTACTCAATCACTGATAGTCCTGATGATTTCTATAACTCTAACTCTACTGTTATGATTACCACAAAAGATCCAATTAATTTAAATGGTGTTGCAAATGATGTTATGCTTTCTTTCTGGCATAAATATCATATAGAATGGGATAATGATATATGCTCTGTTGAAATTTCTTGTGACGGAACGGATTGGGAAGAGATTGCAAGTTTCTCAGGCGTGCAACAAACCTGGCAACGAATCTTACTCTCTCTAACCGAATGGACTAATAGCAGCATCTATTTACGATTCAAACTCACAACAGATGAAACACTTGTTGACCCGGGTTGGATAATTGATGATATTAAAATTATTTCATCTCAGGGGAATGGAATTGATGAAAATTATATGCCTCCAAATAGCTTTACCTTGTATCAGAATTATCCAAATCCATTCAATCCCGATAATATCAGGACAACCACGATTTCTTTTAATTTAACCACCAGGCTTCGTTCCGCTTCGCCCGGGCAAGCAAAGATAGAAATTTATAATGTAAAAGGGCAATTAGTCAAACAATTGTCAATTGAAAATCGCCAATCGTCAATCATCTGGGATGGAAAAGATGAGAAAGGAGAGGTGGTTAGTTCAGGAATTTATTTCTATCAATTGCAAATTGAAGATAAAATTATAGATACAAAGAAGTGTTTGCTTTTGAAATAAAGCAAACCCGACTCGGGTTAGAAGAACTCGAGTTGGGTTGGAGAGCGACAGAGCCGATAAGAAAGGATAGGTAAATAAGATGAGAAAAATAATGATTTTATTTGGTATATTACTTATTGCCACCATCTCTTTCGCAGAAACACACATCCCTGAAGGAGATGTAAGCGGCATATGGTCAATTGGTGGTAGTCCGTATATTATTGATGGTGAAATAAATATTCCAGTTGATAGCACATTGACAATCGAACCTGGTGTACAGGTACTTTTTTCTGGACATTATAAGTTTAATATTTATGGAAGAATATTAGCGATAGGAACAGAGGAATATACGATAGTATTTACTGCACAGGATATTACAACAGGTTGGCATAGTTTAAGATTTTGGGATACAAGTACAAATGGACAGGATAGTTCAAAAGTTGTTTATTGTAAATTGGAATATGGAAAGGCAACGGGAAGCTTAAATGATAGATATGGTGGTACAATTTATTGTAATAATTCATCTGATATTCTTATAAGGAATTGCTTAATCACCAAAAATACTGCGGAATCTCATGGCGGTGGAATCTACTGCTCTTCTTCCAGTCCGAGTTTAGAAAATGTGACCATCAGCGGAAATTTGGCTTCTTACGGTGGTGGCGGTGGAATCTTCTGCGAGGATTCAACTCCGAGTTTATCCAATGTGACCATCAGTGGAAATTCAGCTTCTTGGAATGGCGGTGGAATCTACTGCTCTTCTTCCAGTCCGAGTTTATGCAATGTGACAATCAGCGGAAATTCAGCTCATTTTGGCGGTGGAATCTCTTGCGGTTATGATTCCAGTCCGAGTTTAGAAAATATGACCATCAGCAGAAATTCAGCTTCTTTGAGTGGCGGTGGGGTCTACTGCCTTTATTCCAGTCCGATTTTATCCAATGTGACCATCAGCGGAAATTCAGCTTATTATGGCGGTGGAATCTACTGCGGTTATGATTCCAGTCCGAGTTTTGATCCCTTAAATCGTTGTAATATATTTTTGAACTCTGCCGGTTCAGGAAATGATTTATATGCTTATTATCCTTCTACTACTATAAATGTTATTGTTGATACTTTTACTGTGTTATATCCCAATGATTATTTTGCATATCCGATTGATAATTTTACATTTGATATTCAACATTCCAAAGTCGAGCAAGTGAACCAGGATTTGTATGTAAGTCCTGATGGTTCTGATGATAACAGCGGATTAACTGTCGAAGACCCGTTACTTACAATTTGTTATGCACTTACAAAGATTATTGCTGACAGTACTAATCCCAATACAATACATCTATCAAATGGAACATATTCACCATCACAAACAGGGGAAATATTCCCCTTAAATTGTAAAAATTATGTATCTTTACAAGGAATTGAAGAGCATAATACTATTTTAGATGGAGGAGGAATAAGTAAAATTTTATATTGTTATAATGACAATAATTTTTCAATTGAATATCTAACAATTCAGAACGGTTCTTCGCTTTGGGGTGGTGATGGTGGAGGTATTCACTGTTATAATTCCAGTCCGAGTTTAGAAAATGTTACTATCAGAAATAATCATGCTGGTACTGGTGGTGGAATTTACTGCTATGATTCGAGTCTTAGTTTAAAAGATGTTATTATTAGTGGAAATGATGGTAATACTACTGGTGGTGGTATTTGCTGCTATTCTTCTAATCTAAGTTTAAAAAATGTTACTATTAGTGAAAATACTTCTTTGTTGTGGGGTAGTGGTATTCACTGCTCAAATTCCAGTCCGACTCTGGAAAATGTTACTATTAGCGAAAATTCAACTTCTGCTGATTATGGTAGTGGATTTTATTGCTCTTCTAATTCCAATCCCATATTAATAAACTGCATTCTCTGGAATGATTCTCCTCGGGAAATTGCATTCTGGTTTCATGGTGATCCAAACACAATCACCATATCATATTCGGATATTCAGGATGGAGAAGATGGAATCGTAACAAATAATACTGGAACTGTATTTTGGCTTGAAGGCAACATAGACGCAAACCCATTATTCGCAGACCCGCAAAATGGTGACTTCCATCTAACCTGGGCTAATTTTCCAACACCTGACTCTACAAAATCACCTTGTATAGATGCGGGAGACCCTACTTCACCACTTGACCCAGATAGCACAAGAGCAGATATGGGTGCATATTACTTTGACCAGAATCAACAGGGAGTAGAAGAAATGCCAATTCTACCAACAAGATGTTTACTCTACCAGAATTATCCTAATCCATTCAGTCCCGATAATATTGTGACAACCACGATTTCTTTTAATTTAGCCACGAACTACAGGAACTTACACGAACAGGCACGAATAAAGATTTATAATATTAAAGGTCAGTTGGTGAAGAATTTCGAACTCCGAATTCCGAACTCCGAATTTACGAATATTATTTGGGATGGGAAGGATGAAAAGGGACAAGCTTTAAGTTCAGGGATTTATTTCTACACATTAGAAATTAACAATAAAATTATAGACATAAAAAAATGCTTGCTTATGAAATAATTTGGAGTGTGGAGAGTCTCTCTCCACAAGCGCCAACAGATTTGGTGACTCCATATTTCGGTCTAACCGACTCTGATTTTATCAGAGTCATATAAAATAGAAAGGTAACGTGAAAACAATGAAAAAAATAATTATTTTGTTCGGTTTGTTACTAATTGCCGCTATCTCTTTTGCAGAGATCCACATAACTGGTGGAAATGTAAGTGGCATCTGGACATATGATAATAGCCCATATATTATTGATGGTGAAATAAATATTCCAATAGACAGCACATTGATAATTGAACCAGGGGTGCAAGTAATTTTTTCCGCGCATTATAAGTTTAATATTTACGGCAGATTATTAGCAGTTGGAACTTCCACAGATACTATTACTTTTACTGCCCAGGATACCATGGTAGGTTGGCATAGTCTTAGATTCCATAATACTAATACAAATGAACAGGATTCATCAAAAGTTGTCTATTGTAAATTAGAATATGGCAAAGCAACTGGATATGGGTTAGATGATTGTGGTGGTGCAATCTTTTGTCAAAATTCATCTGATATTTTGATAAAAAATAGTTTAATAACCAAAAACATAGCTGATTGGGGTGGTGGTATTGGTTGTTACTATGGCTCAAACCTGAGCTTAGAAAATGTAATAATTACAGAAAATTCTGCGTTTCATTATGGAGGTGGAGTTGAATGTGAATGGGGTGGTAATCCAAATTTATACGATGTAATAATTAGTAAGAATACTGCTGGGGCTGAAGGTGGCGGAATCTACTGTTATGAAGCTGGTATGAATTTGGAAAATGTAACCATCAGTGACAATATTGCATATAATAATGGAGCATATTTTGGTGGAGGTGGGATTTCCAATGTTTATTCTAATATGAATTTAACTGATGTTACTATAATTGACAATATTGATTATGGTGATGGTGGAGGTGGAATCTTTTTGTGGGGTCATACTGCAAATTTAACCAGTGTAATTATTGCAGGTAATAAAACGAAGTCAAGGGGTGGAGGAATATTCTGTGAGGGACACTTGAATTTAGAGGATGTTACTATTACCAAAAATTTTGCAAAAAGTGAAGGTGGGGGAATCTGGTGTCATGATAGTTCTGGTCCGCAGTTTAATCCTTTCAATCGGTGCAATATTTTTATGAATTTTGCAGGAATAGGAAATGACATTTATGCTTGGCATAGCCCTAGTATAAATGTAATTGTTGATACCTTTACAGTGCTACAGCCAGATGAACATTTTGCCTTTCCATACAATAGTAATTTTACCTTTGATATACTCAATGGTAAGATTGAACAGTTGGCACATGACTTGTATGTCAGTCCTATTGGATCTAATAATAACAGTGGTTTAACCCCTGGTGACCCATTACTTACAATTTCTTATGCCCTTGCAAAAATTATTCCTGATAGTACTACTACTCGTGCTATCCATTTAACACCAGGTATTTATTCTCCCGCAGAGACAGGCGAGATATTTCCATTAAATTGTAGAAGTTATATTTCATTTCAAGGAGGAGGAGAGCAATTTACTATTTTAGATGGTGAAAGATTAAGCCGTATTTTAACCTGTCATTACGATAATCACTTTACTGTCAAGAATCTGACTATTCAGAATGGTTATTCTTGTGACTATTCAGATTACGGTGGTGGAATTTATTGTGAGTATTCCAGTCCTAATTTAGAGAGCGTTGCTATTAGAGAAAATACTGGAATATGGGGTGGTGGAATTTCCTGTGATGATCATTCAAATCCAAGTTTATTTAATGTAACCATAACCGGAAATACTGCGACTTATGGTGGTGGTGGAATTTCTTGTAATGATCATTCAAATCCAGCTTTGACTAATATCATTATAATTGAAAATAGCGCGAATTCTCGTGGTGGTGGAATGTACTGTATGTATTGTTCTGACCCGAACTTAACGAATGTTACCATAAATGGAAATACTGCTGGATATGAAGGTGGTGGAATTTGGTGTGATGGTTCTGATCCGAGTTTAACAAATGTTACAATTAGTGGTAATAACGCTCTTTATTATGGTGGCGGGATTTACTGCAGAGATGGTTCTGACCCAATTCTAACTAATGTTACAATTAGTGAAAATAGTGCAAGCAATGAGGGTGGAGGAATTTATTGCTATTTTTATTCCACAAGCCCCAGTTTAGCAAATTGCATTCTCTGGAATGATACCCCACAAGAAATATATATTTATTCTGGCTCTGTTACAGCAACTTATTCTGACATACAGGGTGGTTGGGCAGGTGTTGGCAACATAGACGCAGACCCATTATTTGCAGATCCACAAAATGGCGATTTTCATTTAACCTGGGCTAATTTCCCAATACCTGATTCTACAATGTCTCCCTGTATAGACTCAGGTGATCCAAATTCACCTCTTGACCCGGACAGCACAAGAGCAGATATGGGAGCATATTATTTTGGCCAGAGTCAACAAGGAGTAGGGAACACACCAATTCTTCCAACAATATGTTTACTCTATCAGAATTATCCAAATCCGTTTAGCACTTCAACCACGATTTCTTTTAATTTAGCCACCAGGCTTCGCTCCGCTTCGCCCGGGCAGGCAAAGATAGAAATTTATAATGTAAAAGGGCAATTAGTCAAACAATTGTCAATTGAAAATCGCCAATCGTCAATCATCTGGGATGGGAAAGATGAAAATGATAATTCAGTAAGTTCAGGCTTATACTTTTATCAACTTAAAATTGGGAATAAAATAATTGATACAAAAAAGTGCATTTTTTTAAAGTAATTAAATATAGAGATACCCCCCAAATTTTATTATAAACTTCAGCAATAGCCTATAAATGAAAGTACTGTGGATGATTTGAGTTGGAAATTTGATTATACAAGAAACCCACAAATTCATTTGTGGGA
>JAGMCF010000190.1 GCA_023129415.1 Candidatus Cloacimonadota bacterium | reverse complement strand
GCTGAATTTCCTCCACCTACAATTCCAACCTTTCTACCAATCTTTATTTCTCTATCCATGTTTATATCTTTCAGAACTTCAAGACCATATAATACTCCTTTGGAGTCTTCGCCGGGAATACCCAGTTTCCAGGATTGATGACCACCAGTAGCAATAAAAATTGCTTTAAAATTCTGCTCGAACAGTTCTTGTATTGTAAAGTCTCTTCCTAACTCTTTTTCAGTTTGAATTTCAAAACCTGAGCTTTTTATAAAATCTAAATCAGCATTAAGAATTTCCCTTGGTAATCTAAATTTTGGAATTGCTGTCATCAGCATACCACCGATAACAGATAATTTTTCAAAAACAGTTGCCTGATAACCTTTTTTTGCGAGGTAGAATGCACAGGTAAGACCAGCAGGACCAGAGCCAATTATTGCCACTTTTTCTTTATTTTTATCTACAACAGATTCGGTTTTCAAACATAAACCATGTTTTAATCCATAGTCTGTTACAAATCTTTTCAATCCTCTAATTGCAACAGGTTTCCCTGCTTCACCTGCACGGCATTTCGATTCACAAGGATGATGACAGACACGAGCAACAACAGAAGCAAAAGGATTTTCTTTCTTTATAACATCCAGAGATTCTTCATATCTTTTCCTGGATATAAGAGCAATATATAAAGGAGCTTCCGTATCTATCGGACAGGTATGTTGGCAGGGAGATGAAATAATATTTTTACATACTGCTGCTTCACATCTTTTCTTGTTTATATGATCAAGATATTCTTGTTTAAAATATCGGAGAGTGGATAATACTGAATTGGGGGCAGTTTGTCCCAGACCGCATAAAGAAGTATCTTTTATCACATAAGCTAATTCCTCAAGAGTTTCCAGATCTTCTTCTTTACCATTTCCATCTGTTATATCCGTGACAATTTCAAGCATTTTCTGGATACCTTTTCTGCAGGGAAGACATTTACCACAGGATTCATCTAAAAGGAAAGTCAGGAAATACTTGGCAATATCTACCATACAGGTATCTTCGTCCATAACGATCATACCGCCGGAACCCATTATTGAACCAGCCTGGGTAAGTGAATCATAATCTATGGGTAAGTTTATCAGTTCTTTGGGAATACATCCACCGGAAGGACCTCCTGTCTGAACTGCCTTGAATTGTTTTCCATCAGGGATTCCTCTTCCAATATCGTAGATTATTTCCCTGAGAGATATACCCATTGGCACTTCAACTAATCCGGTATCTCTTACTTTGCCAACCAAAGAGAATATCTTAGTTCCTTTACTTTTTTCGCTTCCAATACCTGCAAACCAATCTGCTCCCTTTTCTATAATAAGAGGTATATTTGCCCAGGTTTCTACATTATTGATATTTGTTGGTTTACCCCATAAACCCTTTTGAACTGGGAAAGGTGGTCTTTGTCTTGGAACTCCTCGTTTACCTTCAATGGAAGCAATCAATGCAGTTTCTTCTCCACAGACAAATGCACCTGCTCCCTTTGCTATTTTTATGTCAAAGTCAAATCCGGAACCGAGTATATCTTTACCAAGCAAACGGAGTTTTCTCGCCTGATTTATAGCAATTGTAATATTCTTTACAGCAAGCGGATATTCTTCTCTAACATAAATCCATCCTTCTTTTGAACCAATTGCATAAGCACCGATTATCATACCTTCCAACACGCTGTGTGGATTCCCTTCAAGCAGACTTCTATCCATATAAGCGCCCGGGTCTCCTTCATCTGCATTGCAGATAACATATTTGATATCGCCCTTTGATTTTCTGCAGAATGACCATTTATAACCGGTTGGGAAACCTCCTCCTCCTCTACCTCTTAAACCTGACTTTTTGACGTCATCTATCACCTGCTCGGAATTCATTTGTGATAAAACTTTTTCAAGAGACTTGTATCCTCCAACAAACAGGTAATCATCAATACTGGTGGGATCGATCAGAGAATTATTTCCCATAATAAGACGATACTGCTTTTTATAAAAGGAAATATCCTGGAAATATGGAGTTTTTTCACCACTAATTATATCTGAATAAATCAATCTATCTATTATTTTTTTGTTCAACACAGTTTCAAGAATAATCTCTTCTGCATCCTCAGGAATAACATTATGATAAAATATCTGCTCAGGATAGATGATGATATTAGGTTCAGCTTCACAGAAACCGTGACAACCAGTAACTTTAATTTTAATTTTATCTTCAAGCTTATGTTTTTCTAATGCATCCTGAAAAGCCTGAATAACTTTCAAGGACCCACGAGCCTGACCGCATGTACCGGAAGATATTGTGATACAGGGAAGATTGGATGATCTTTCTTTAATTATTTGATTTCGTAGGGAATCAAGATTCTTCATTCCTTCTCCTTCTTAGTAATGTTACTGAAAAATAATGGATAAGCTTTGTAGAAGGATAAAAGTTCATCTTCCAGGTTTTCAAATTCAACAAGATGTTTTTTGCAACCTCGACGTGAACAGATCTGGATATTGCCGCCGGTAAAAGACTTAAAAACTACCATCGGAGCATTGCATTTATCACACAATCGATCTCCTCTTAAATCTGCATTACAATGCGGACAGAAGAATAATACAATTGCATCCATAGGTAAATCAAATTCAGTGATAATTTTATAGCTTCCATAAAGCGAACTTAAATATAAGAAGCCTGTTTTATCTTTTAATTTGATAGAGACTTTTACACTCGGATGATTATCAATTTTCTTTTCATCAGTCATTAGACTTTGTCCACAATAAGGACATTTAACTTTTACTTGTATCATTTTCTTCTTCCTTTTTTAGTTTAGTTCTAAATTCATTTAATAAAGATATTGCTTTCTGAATAGTCATTTGCCCGTGATATTCACCATCAACCATTATAATAGGTCCGATAGCACAACAGCCAAGACAATTTACTGTTTCAAGAGTAAAATTCATGTCAGGGGTCGTCTCTCCCGGTTCAATTCCGAGTTCTCTTGAAATTTTATCAACAATCCTCTGACCTCCTCTGACATGACAAGCGGTTCCTACGCAGACAGTTATGATATGCTTACCTTTTGGAGTAAGGCTGAAAGATTTATAAAAAGTTGCAACACCATAAACATCAATAAGAGGTATATTCATTTTTTGTGAAACTTCATCAAATATCTCTTCAGGGAGATAATTATAATGTGATTGAATATCCTGTAAAACCGGTATCAGGGAGTTACCATTTTTTTGGATACAATCATCCACGACTTCTGCAACATTATTTATTTCCATAAGTTATGATCTCCTAATGAATTTTTTAGTAATATTTTACTATACTCTTTATGTATCAAAAATGAACTACCCCGCAGCAAGCTAATCATGTTTTGATGAACTTCAAACTGCGGGGTATCTATAAAAAAGATAGTTCTTTATTTATAAAAAACATGAATTAAAAATTTGAAGCTGAAAAGATTATACAATGCCCTGGTCAAGCATTGCATTTGCAACCTTTAAGAAGCCTGCAATATTAGCACCATTAACATAATCTACATAATCACCTTCTTTTCCATATTCAACGCATTGGCAATGAATTGCTTTCATGATGTTATGAAGCTTTTCATCTACTTCTTCCCGCGACCAATTGAATTTTAAGCTGTTTTGAGACATTTCAAGTCCGGAAACTGCCACACCACCTGCATTAGCAGCTTTGCCGGGGGCATACAAAAGTTTGTTGTCCTGGAAAATTTTGATAGCTTCTGGAGTACAGGGCATATTAGCTCCTTCAGTAATACAAGTACAACCATTAGAAACTAGTTGTTTTGCATCTTCTTCGTCAAGTTCGTTTTGAATAGCACAGGGAAGTGCAATATCACATTTAACTTCCCATGGTCTTTTACCTGGATTGAATGGAACATTAAATTCATCAGCATAATCCTGAACCATATCCCTATTGCTTGCTCTCATTTCAAGCATATATTCAATCTTCTCACCTTTGATTCCATTTTCATCATAAATATAACCATCAGGACCGGAAAGTGTTACAACTTTCCCACCCAATTCATTCACTTTTTGTACAGCACCCCAGGCAACATTACCAAAACCAGAAACTGTTACTATTTTACCTTTGATAGATTCTCCTTTTGTTTTAAGCATTTCTTCAGCAAAATAAACCACACCAAACCCTGTTGCTTCAGGACGAATCAAGCTTCCACCCCAATTTAAACCTTTGCCTGTAAGAACACCTGTAAATTCATTCCTCAATTTTTTATACATACCAAAAAGATAACCAATTTCCCTTCCACCAACACCTATATCACCTGCTGGAACATCGGTGTTTGGTCCAATATGTCTGAAAAGTTCAGCCATAAAGGCTTGACAGAATCTCATAATTTCATTATCCGATTTTCCTTTGGGGTCAAAATCAGAACCACCTTTTCCTCCACCCATTGGAAGAGTGGTTAGACTATTTTTAAAAGTTTGTTCAAACCCAAGAAATTTAAGACCACTGAGCGTCACACTTGGATGGAAACGAAGTCCTCCTTTATAGGGACCTATTGCGCTGTTGAATTCAACGCGGAAACCACGATTTACTTGAACTTCACCATTGTCACGAACCCAGGGAACACGAAAGATAATAATACGTTCAGGTTCAACTAATCTATTCAGGATTTTAGCTTCTTGATAGCGGGGATTAGATTCATAAACTGGCCAGACAGATTCAACAACTTCTTTTACAGCTTGTAAAAATTCCTGTTGTCCAGAATTTCTTGCTTCTACTTGATTGAGAAATTCTTTCATATCCATAATATAACCTCCATTAATTTTTTTGTTTTAACTGAATTTGTGGGAGATAAATCAGTTGGTGAATTTATTTGTCAAACATTTATTTAAACTGAAATCTTTTTTAAAATTAATGTACAAATATTTTGCTATTAATTATTCAATTCATTCTACTTAGAAATAATTGCAAGTCCTTTTCTACCATCCATTTTAACAATCATATGATGATCCATTCGTATGTGAATAAAATAATTAGTTTTTTCTACAATATTTTGATTTCTAAGCCAATCCCATGCAATAAAATCAGTAACAGAACCATAAGGAATATGAAAATAACCGACATTCATAGCTACAAGATTGTGAAAGAAATGAGTACCCTGCGAAGCATCAACTATAAAACCATCAAAACTTGTTTCAACTATGATTTTTGCTTTATAAATATCTGCCCATTTTACTGGAATACCCAGAAATTGATCTCTTGACCCCCATCTTCCTGGACCAATCAAAATATAGTCACGGTCTTCTTTTTTCATTTTTTCGTTAAGATAAGCAATTTCTTCTCTCATTAAAATAGTTTTTGTTTTATCGAATTTTTCTGGATTGATGTAAATAATATCTTGGATATTTTTGATTATACCGTTTCCCAGGCCATTTTCTGTATACAGGAGTAAAGAATCTTTATTAATCGTATCAGGCTTAATTGATATCTCCTGGATATTAATAGTTAGGGGTCTGATTTGAAGAATATAGAAGGTTGGTTTTTTTTGTCTTTTCTTATCTTTTGTAAGGTCAACCGCAAACTCAATTTCAACTGGTATTCCCATTGATTTTTGGCCAATTTCAAGAATATTTTCAATAATTTTTGCTAATGGAAAATAATTATATTTCAATATATCTGCGAATGTTACAACCCTTAGTCCTTTTGATGATAATCCGTCAACCATTCTATTATTCTGATAATCCCAAACAGAAGCGAGATGCTGTAAAGACCCATGCTTTTCAGCTTCTTTGATTCTCATTCTATTTAATGTGCACTCATCTCCTTCCAATAGATTAAAGTCTTTGCATTCCATATTAATTGCATAAAAATATTTTTGTGAATCACGAATCATTTCTTCAGGTGGAATGGTCTCAATTTTAGGATATTTTGGAC
>JAGMCF010000019.1 GCA_023129415.1 Candidatus Cloacimonadota bacterium | reverse complement strand
AAACTATAAATAGCTCCACCTTCACTATATCTGGAATGATTATCTGTAAATATGTTTTTAATTATATTTATATCTCCCGAAGCATGACAAAGGTAAATTGCACCACCATCATATTGGCAGAAATTATCTTCAAACAGGTTATTCTCAATAGTGAAATTGCCTGACCATGTATAGATTGCACCACCTTTATTAAGAGCACTATTTCCTTTGATAATATTATTTCTGATCATTCCGGGATTAGCTCCATATAGATACAATCCACCGCCTTTATCAGAAGAATAATTACCAATAATTTCGTTATTCTGAATGATAACATTTGAACCGGATACACTAATTCCAGCTCCTTTCTGGTTTGAAGAATTTCCGAATATTAAATTATTTTCAATAATACCTGTTGAACCACCAACACTGATTCCACTACCAGTATTATTGTTAATTTCATTTTCGGAAATATAAATTGAATCTGCACCTATTGCAACTGTCGTCTTGAGAACATTGTTTTCAAAAATATTCTGAGTAACTATGACATTAGTCGTCTGCGAGATATGAATTCCACCTCTATTCCCACCAAAATAATTGTCACTGATCAGAACGTACCCATGATAGTTAACTCCAATTGCACTACCTGAATCACAATTACCATACAACTGATTATTTACGAAAGTATTATTCATAATGATCAAAGGGTCTGAACTTGAAATGCAGTAAATACCTGCTCCATCTGCTCCAGTTCCTGATGCAATATTATTATCGAATACATTGTTGGTTATCACCGGATTTGAATGATCACAATAAATTCCAGCACCTTCGGAAGCAGTGGAATTTACGGTGTTATCCCTGAAGATGTTGTCATTAATAATTAGATTAGAATAATCACAATATATTCCACCACCCCGACCCCAAGATACATAATTATTAATAAACTCGTTATTACTTATATTAAGGTTAGCATTCTCACAATATATACCTGCACCTCCTCCCCAGCCAGAAGTTATATTATTAGAAATTATGGAATTCGAAATTAAAATTTTTGAAAAGTTATTGATATAAATTGCACCTCCATATTTTTCTCCATATCCAAAAGCTTTTCCATATTCCAGTTCACAATAAATGATCTTTGAAGAATCGTTTACAACTGGAGTATTATCAAACCTGATTGCATGCCAGCCACCGGCAGAAGAATTTGTATTAGAAAAACCGGTAGTATCATTAATTGTGAAATGAATAAGGTTTTCTTCAGTTCCGATTGCCAGTAACTGTCCTTGAACATTAAATTTATAAAATCCAGTAAAAATAACTTCAACGCCAGATTCAATATTCAGTGTTGCGTTATTTGGAATTGTTATTTCACCATCAATGATATATGGACTGCCATCAATTGTCCAGATGCCACTTACATCTCCACCAGGGATGTGGGTCTCTGCGAAAGAGATAGCGGCAATAAGTAATACGCCAAATAAAATAATTATTTTTCTCATTGTTTTTACCTTTCTTTTTTAATTATCCCGCTCTGGAGAGCAGGAGTCCATGTTCTCCAACCCGACTCGAGTTCTTCTAACCCGAGTCGGTTTTGTTTTATCTTATAAGCAAGCATTTCTTTGTATCAATTATTTTATTATCAATTTGCAATTGATAGAAATAAATACCTGAACTTAAATGACTGCCATTTTCATCTTTTCCATCCCATACAACTTTATTAATTACGAATCCTGAATTAGGAATTATGAATTGTTTCACTAACTGCCCTTTTACATTATAAATTTTTATTCGTGAATTTTCGTGTGATTTCGTGGCTAAATTAAAAGAAATCGTGGTTGAAGTGTTGAATGGATTAGGACAATTCTGATACAACTCAAACACATTTGAAGAATTCTGATTCTCATCATCAACTCCACTTCCTTGAGAAGAAATAATTTTAATTTCATCAATCGTCCAACCTGGGTCGACAAGTGTTTCATCTGTTGTAAGTGAGAATCGTAAATATATACTGCTATCAACCCATTCGAATAAAGGAATTAAAATCCATTCCCAAGTTTGCTGTACGCCAGAATAATTTGCAATCTCTTCCCAATCTGCTCCATTTGTAGAGACTTCAACTGAACATATATCATTATCCCATTCTGTATGATATTTATGCCAGAAAGAAAGCATAACATCATCTGCAACACCATCTAAATTAATTGAATCTTTTGTGGTAATCATTACAGTAGAGTTAGAATTATAGAAATCATCAGGACTATCAGTAACTGAATAATTTCCTTCATAAGAATCTTCACAAAGATTCCAATCCCCGATGATATTCCAATCTGATAATCCATCTTCCCAATTTTCAATAAAAATCACAACCTCTGGTAAAAGTTCAATATTCATATAATAGGTTCCTGGAATAAACTCAAGTGTATCAATATAAGGAATGCAGCCTTCTGAAGTTATCTGAATTTTATGCTCTCCTTCATAAGTAGAAAATGCAAAACAACCATTTTCGGTATAAATAGTATCATTTTCTATATCATACACAATGATTTGAGCAGGGACAGGATTTCCATTGCAAGTTACTGTTCCACTAACTTCAGTCAAATCTAAAGGAACTAATTCAATATCCAAATTTGTCCAGCAGGAATTGTTTACTGTTATATTATTAATAATTTTTTCTTCGTGTCCCTTTTTTCGGATTTTTAAATTATAGGTGCCCGGTTGTAATACTCGCCAGAAACGACCATAAAGTTCATCAGAAAGTCTTGGTGCAAAATATGAAGCGTGTTTCTCCTCAACAATTACTTCCGCGATAAGTTGTTCTCCAGTAAGCGAATCTGAAATATGACCTGTGAGCATAGCAGCATCTGCTTGATAACCAAGTGCACGATTTAGAAGCCAATAAGCACCTTCACTACATCTTTCACAAGTATCTTCTATTAAAGCAGAATCAGGCTGTATGTTCTCAGTTCCACACTCAATTAAAAGTTGTGTTGTACCATAAGTTTGATAAAACCAATCCTGTGCATTGCCTTTTCTTCCAGTAGAAGGCGATGGTTCATAATGACCAGTTCCACCTTCAGTTTCAATTAGACCAGCTACAGTTTCACCGATAATCTGATTTACTGCAAAATCAGGTGGACGCTTTACTCCTGTCCATTCAAAAGAATAATATACTTTTTCAGAGTAAAGTCCACTTCTGGAAGAATGCCAGTTTATTGAAAATATAAAATGTTGTTTTTCTGCCAAATCTCTAACAGCTTGGGTTCCACCTTCTGAAAATGGTGCAGGACCGCGATAATAATCCCATAACTCTTCACCACCTGGAGCCCAAAGAG
>JAGMCF010000189.1 GCA_023129415.1 Candidatus Cloacimonadota bacterium | reverse complement strand
GTTGGATCTCCTTGTGAAGTAGCAGTAAATGTTTCAACATCAGTAATATCTTTTGAAGCAGGAGCAGTAACTTTGAGAATAACGGTATCTGCTTCACCTGCATTAATAGCAATAATTGATATAACACCTGCATCATTCTTATCACGGATTTCATAAGTCCATGATCCACCCGTTGCAGTGAGATCATAAGTATCATTATTCAGACCAGCATTTACAATCTCAATGAAATAATTAAAGGATTCACCTTCAATAATTGTAGCGTTCGGTGTAAGCTGATTAACAGCGACATCATACGGAGCTGGTTGTCCAATTTTGAAATTATCAACAAAAGTATTTTTCATACCATAGTCACTGATTCCTTCAAATTTCACATGAGTTACAGTAGTTGCCAATGCGATATTATAATTTACCCATCCACCGCTTTGACATACATCAAGAGTATCAAATGGAACAAAAGTCGTACCATCATCAGAAGTATAAAGAACAAGTTTTGCTGGATTAGATGCAGAGTCATCATTCCACCAGTAGAAATCTAACTGAGGAGATGTGAGAGTGCTAATATCAAATGCAGGGGTTATCATAGAACCAGAATTTCCTGATGAATAATCATAATTATTATACATTGCAGCATATAATCCTGAATAAGCAGAACCAGGTCCATGACTCGTTCCATCATTTTGTACCCAGTTATCATCAGTTGCAGATTCTAAAGTCCATCCTGTAGGTGGGAAGGTTCCTTCAAAACCTTCATCAACAACCCAATCGCCAAATGCCAATGTTGCGGTAAATAATAGCATTGTAATTGCTAATACAATCTTTTTCATCTTTCCTCCTAAATTTAGGATTATTTTTTATTTTTTTTATTTAAGAAATTAACAAACATAACTGGTAAAATAATTATCAAAAATCATATCTTTTTTTATTTTAACCAGTATACCTATCTTAGAAATTAACATATTTTTCTTTCTTATCCTCAAATCTATTTTATTATCTTTCATAAAAATATTTCAAGGGTGAGACAAGGGAAGAGAAAAAATCCTCTTCCTTTGCCTACCCAAATGTATTATCTCATCAAAATCATCTTCTTAATGAATGACTTCTGCTTAGTATCAAATTTGTAGAAGTAGATTCCATTAGCAAGTTGTTTGCGACCATTCTTACCGTTCCAGACAATCTCATAATTTGCTACAGGATTCATCATATCATCAATCAATGTTGCAACAAGCTGTCCTTTAATGTTATAGACAGACAATTTCACATGAGATTTCTCTTTCAGACTGAAGGAAATAGTTGTCGAATTACTGAATGGGTTCGGGAAGTTAGAATTGAGTTTTGTGGATATTATATGAATTTCCTCAACACCAAATTCAACAACTTCAAGATGAACAGAGATAACTGTATCTCCAATATCAGGATTTTCTGTATTAACAGTAATTGTTGCATAATAGTCACCCAATTCTAATTCTTCAGTATCTGCAGTTACTAACAGTTCAGTAGTAGTGGTAGGATCAAATGTTCCAGACATTGGGTCAACTGTCAACCAAGGAGGTATTCCAGATGTGAGATATACTATGATATCATTAATCAAGTCTGCTTGAATAGTAGTCTCAGTAATTGCTGCAAAGGAAGCTGTAGTAAATACAGTTCTGAATATACCTGCGTCATACTGGTTAGCACAGATTCCTTGAGGAAGTGGACTCGTTATATTGAACATATCCAGACCTTCATTCTCCGTTATGTTATCTATATACAATCCTTCTTTATCTGTAGTATAGATGTCCTGAACATCAAAGATATATCCTTCTGCAAGAGAACTATCAGCTCCTGCCACTGTACCTGTACTTGGTAGTGAAATCAACCAATTATCTTGAACTACACTTCTCAAACCAAGATAACCATATGGGAATTGTCCTTCAGAGAAAGTTCCAGCTGATGGATATGAAGCCCATAAATAGTCCTGGGCAGAAAGGAATAATGAACCACCTCCATCAAGATATGCGGCAAGATTTATCTCATCATTATCTGTCATACAATCATGACCATAGTAACCCCAGGCTTCACCACTGAACCAAATGATAACTTCATAATCCAGCATTGTTGCCAAGTCTGGTCCATCCTCAGTCATGTCAACTACTTCATAGTATGTATAATTAGTATATCCTGAAGCAATAAGAGCTGCCTCAAAGTAGGGCCAATCATCTGTATAACCAGCAGCTGAACTTCCATCTCTATCTACACATAAGATAGTAGTTTGACGAGTGTCAGTAATATAATCTATATCTACGAAGAAATCAACAGGACCTGTGCCAACATTTTCAACATATAAAGTATCAGTATCTTCTTCTCCTTCAACTATACTGAAATCAAAGCTGGTTGGAGTAAATATAAGTTCAGGAGCTGTCATCACAAAATCCTGGGTAGTGGTTTGATCCACTTCGATTAGAACGGTTTCAGGAGGAGGTGTGTTGTGACTCGATTCCTCACAAGTAACAATATAAGTTCCTACATTCATGTCTTCAATCAGATAATACCCATTTACATCAGTAGTATCAGTATATTCAAGTTTACCCTGGGATGTAGCAGTTATTAGAGCACCTTCTATGAATCCGCCATCAGTATCGGTTACAATACCTTCAAGATTTCCCAGGTCTGGGGGACTGACAAGAAGCTTGGCAAATACAGTATCTTCCTCTCCAACATTAGGAATAAAGTGAACATTAGCGGTCAATATTGTTCCAAGTGGTAGTTCTGCAGAGTTAAATATCGCAGAGACTTGTTGACTTCCAAACGAGTCAACTATTCCATGATCTGGTTCAATTATTAACCAAGGTGGTGTGGTTTCACCCAATTCATAACCGAATAGTATATCAGGTGAACCTTGAGCTAATCCTCCAAGAATCCAGATTCCAGGTACAATATCTCCTGATGTAAATAGACCACCAGCAATCGTGCCAGGAAAATCTCCACTTACACTATGACCTAGTCCAGTAAGAGCTAAAGTATTCAAA
>JAGMCF010000188.1 GCA_023129415.1 Candidatus Cloacimonadota bacterium | reverse complement strand
CTGCGAGGATAACTGTAATTTTATTCATATGTAAATAACCTTCAAATAAATGATCCTAACATTATTTGTAATGGTGTTTTAATAAACAGGATTACAAATCCTGTTAGGAACAATTGCAATTGGAATCTGTGCATCCCGTCCCTCAATTTTCATTCTCCTTTGTGTCCCGATTTGTTTTCGGGACATGTATGTTTAATATTAGTTTTCTTGTAACACAATTGTATCAATTGTGTAAGTAATTGAGAAAATTGCCTTACAGCTATTACGAAAATTTATTTCAGAAAACAACAATTTTTGGTCTCACTACTCCTGCACGGATCTGTGTATGTCCATTTATATATGCAAATTTGCCATTTGCCTTCTTAAAGAATTCTTTATATGTTTCATTCATAGAGAATTCTCCGAATCCTTCTGTTATAATAATTGGAAATGGTATTTTCTCACTTCCAGTTAAAGCAACACCAATTTCTTCACCAATAAATCTTACCAAATCCTTATTATCAATAGAGGGTGCAATAATTCCAGAAATTTCTAATTCTGCTCCAATCTCTAAAGTATCAAAATTGATCTTTTCAAAACAGACAATGATTTTATTTTTATACTTTCCTTTTGCTGAATCATTCCGCTGAATAGGGGTTGAAAGACAGGTCAATTCATCTGTTGCTTCACTACCAAAACCTATAGTGCCGTACAAATTGCTTCCTTCATATTCAATTACTGCTGATATATTCTTCTCAACTTCAATAATTTTACCAGACGCACCAGCATATTTTTGATATGGTTCTTTTTTATATTGAATTGTTACTGTGCCATCTTTTAAGTCAATATTTGTAATCATTCCAGTTGAAGGTGCAGGAACGAAGGCTGCCTTTCCACCTTCGTCTAATTTTGATGCAAGTGTTTCGTAAGCATATACAAAATCATTCTCTTTTTTCTTTAGATAACCTTTAAGGTGTTTTGGAGAGATCCCGAGTTTTTTAGCTACATTTATAGTTACAGGTTTAGTTGAATAGTCTTGAATTTCTCGTAAAATTATTGTTCCTGCATTAAAATTAATTTCTTCAACAATTCCTCGTACAGGTGAGTGATAAACCGCTGTTTTTCCAGCAAATGCCGTTGCAAGTCCCTTTGCGTGAGTATCGATCAGTTTTTGTCTAAAAGCAACTTTATCACCTTTTTTTACAAGCATACTTTTTTTCATTAACTCACTATTCAAATCAAAGTAATTTATTGTAAAAACAGACAAAACATAAATTTTAGGTGGGTCATAACGATTTTCACCAATCATTGTATCATGCTGAACCTTATCGCCTATTTTAACCATAATTTCACCCTTATAAGGTAGAGACCTTTTTAAAGTGTGGATACCAGAATCAATTTCTTTCTTTTCTAAGAAGTCAGCAAAACATTCGTTTAATATTATTGGAGGATTGTCGAATTTGTATAAATTGAGATTTTCATTCGTTTTTTCAAAAGATGAAAGCTCTTCACTTCTTGTATCTATCAATATCGGCAATTCTGAATTAAGATTAATTATTCTTTCATGATTTTGGAGATAAAATCCTTTTTCTAATTCTATCTCTACTTGATTTTTTATGTGTTTATCATTGGGAACAAATTTTATTTCATTACTATTGATAGAATATTTTTTCTTATTATTTTCGTTTTTGATAGTGATTGATAGAACTTTTTGTTCTTCTTTCATTTTTTTATAGATTGGTTTAATAACCAATGCGATTTTTTGATAGCATTCCTTTTGAAGTAGGGTAAGAGCAAGTTCTGGGTCAACATCACTCAGTTTCCCTAAGTGTGGAGAAATAAAATGATTATCTCTCCAAATTTCTGTTATACCCTGAGGTTTCAAACCATCAATAATAGAAATAAGACTCTGTTGTAAATTTGGAGAATTGGAAATAATGCCACCAGCGCCAATCATAATATTAATATCTTTTTGATGAAACTTTCGTTTATCATTCATTTTTTCAATATAAAAGGTTTCTACAAACTTGTCAAAATCTCTTTCTTTTAGTTTATTTAAGAAGCCAACTTTTACAGTATTAAAGTGCATTTTCATATGGTGGTTTTGTGCCATTCTTATAGCTTCTCGAGCTGCTGCATGTTCAATTGCGAGCTGATAGTCATCTTGCGGAATGTAAGTAGGATAGAGCATTTTATTGCTGATATAATTTCGTATATAACTTTCTGGCATATCATCCGGTAACCAGTATTTAATGTTTTCAAAACCTGCATCTGCCATCACATTAGAGATGCTATAACTCACTCCGTAATTGGCACTTACTGTTCGATAATATCTTCCCAAAATATTTGAGAAAATATCAGTTGTTGCTCCCCCAATATCAACTGCCACAATATTCTGATTTAGTTTTTGACTAATAAGCTGTAATGCTTTTATCACTCCAGAAGGTGTAGGAATAATATCATCTGATACAAATTGCTTCACATCACTGTAACCAGGTGCTTGCTCCATAACATTATCCATAAAAAGTTGATGGATTTTTTCTTGCGATGGGGGTAAATTTTCTTCTTTTAAAGTTGGTCTTAAATTTGGTACAATATGTAAGTCAAATTGTTGAGAAAATAACGATTCAATAAATGATTGAGCATCTTTATTTCCAGCGTAAACTAATGGGATTTTTGTCTTTTCTCCAAATTTTGGTTTTGGGTTTGCAAGAGAGATTAACTCTCCTAATCTGACAATACTGCTAATATTTCCTCCATCTGTTCCACCAGAAAAGAGAATAATATCTGGTCTGAGAATCCTTATCAATTGCATTTTTTCTATTGGGGAACGATTGTCATTTATTGCAAATGTATCCAGGATGACACCACCGGAGCCAAAAGCAGCCCGCTTTGCACTACTTGCAGAATCAAATAGAGTTAATCCAAACACAAGAATTTGTAAACCACCCCCAGCACTACTGGTAGTTAAATAAATCGTATTATTCGGGAAATGTAATTTTTTAGTTGTAGCATTATCAGAAAGAATTTTTTGAGATACATTTTCTTCTAATTTTTTAATTGAGTTATAAATTCCAATCTTTACATCTTCCACAGGTTTTTCAACAGTTGTGGGAATATGTTCCAATCCGATTAATTCATACTTATTATTTCTTTTTTGAAATAGAACCACTTTTGTCGTGGTGCTACCAATATCAGTAATAAGAATGTTTTTTTTGTTAATCATTTTGACTCCTTTTTGTATTTCTTCGTTTTTACATAAGTTAACTTTTATATTACTACTCCTTCAAACCACTTGTAACAAAGCTTGATATAATTTGTCTTTGAGCAAATAAGAATAATATCAAAAGTGGTGCAATTGAAAAGGTAGAAGCAGACATTAGTAATGCAGTGTGTGATGATGCTTCTTGTGCAAAGTAAGAAAGTCCAACCTGTAAAACTCTAAGATGCTCACTACTGGTCATTACAAGTGGCCACATAAAGCTATTCCAACTGCCAATTACTGAGAAGATTGCAGTTGTAGCTAAAATAGGTTTCGAAATTGGTAAGATGATTCTCCATAGTATTTCAAAACGAGAACAACCATCGATAACCGCTGCATCAAACAGATCTTGAGGAATAGTCTTAAATTGCTGTCTTAAAAGAAATATACTGAAAATGTTTGCCAACCATGGAACTATTAATGCAAAGTAAGTATTTATCCATCCAATTTTTGTCAGAAGATAATATGATGGAATAAGATAGATTGGCTGGGGAACCATCATCATACTAATAAAAAGGTAAAATATGAAATCTCTACCTTTGAATTGCATTCGTGCAAAAGCATAAGCAGCAAGTGAAGAGGATATTAGAACTCCTAATAACACACAAAATGACACAAAAATCGTGTTTAGAAAATATCTTCCAAAAGGGACTTTATTAAATGCTTCTGAAATATTTTTAAAGTTAAATTTAATCTTTTTTTCTGATGTTATTGAGGAATTTGGGACTTTTACATAAGATCTCTTAAATGTTTTTCCCTCTTCATCATATATATTTATAACTGAAAATTCTTCATCTTGAGTAACAATTTCTGCTTTCTCTTTTTTGCCATCAATATGATAATATGTAACATTAGTATAGGGGATAAATCCAACACTTCCACGATTTATATCAGTTTGAGATTTCATAGCAGTAGAAACCATCCATAAGAATGGTACAACCATAATTAGTCCGCATAGAATAAGTAAAAAATATGTAATCCCTTTTCCTAATATTCTTTTAAACATATTAATATTGGACCCTCTTTTCCAATCTTTTTTGAAGCATAGTTAAGGATAGAATAATAAAAAATAGCACTAAAGCTATTGCGCTTGCATAACTAAATTCTTGAGCATCTATTCCTTTTTCAAATATAAAGTAAACAATAACTTTTGTAGTACCAAGAGGACCACCAACTGGTGGACCTGTCATTAAATAAACCTGGCTGAATACCTGGAATGTTGTAATGGTTGTCATTAATAAAACATAGAATGTAGTAGGGGAAATAAGTGGGATAGTAATTTTGAAGAATTGCTTGATTTTGCTTGCACCGTCTATCTCTGCTGCTTCATAATAAACTTCTGGAATATTCTGTAAGCCAGCAAGGTATATAATTGTATTATATCCTAAACTTCGCCAGACACAAACAATGATTATTGCAAAAAGGGCAAGAGATGGTCCTCCAAGAAGGGAAGGTATTTTTATACCCATAGCACCGAATAATAGTGTAAATATACCTCTACTTTCAGAAAGCCAGCCTAAACCATGAATACCAAAGAATCCTAATATATGATTCATTAGACCACTTTGAGGTCCAAAAATTAGTTTCCAAACAATTGACAAGGCAACTAATGAGGTTACAGTTGGAATAAAGTAAGTTGTTCGAAATAAACCTGATAATTTTGTAGTTCGATTTAATAGGTTTGCAAAGAATAAAGAAAGTATCAAAGTTATTGGAACTACGAATATTACTAAATAGAATGTATTAATTAATGATTGCCAAAATTCAGGATCATTAAATAATTGAATGTAATTTGTTAATCCAATTAATTTTTCAGGACCTTTTATAGTCCATTTAAAGAAACTTAGTATAAACGAAAGCAGAATTGGAATAAAGCGAAAAAAAATGACAATTATAGCAGCTGGTAAAATATATAAAAATGGGAAAAAGTCTTTTTTTGACTTCATAAATATATTATTTTAATAATCATTGATGTGTACACTCTAAAAAGATATTTCCCGTCCCGAATCATCGGGACGAAAAATGCATGTGGATATTACTGAATCTATACAAACCATTTTCGAGTATTTCGTGTGTTTCGCGGGTTTTTATAGTGAGCTCATTGATGTTTTGCAATTTTCCTAACAATTGGCTGGGGTGCAGGGATTCGAACCCCAATAGACAGATCCAGAGTCTGTTGTCTTGCCATTAGACGACACCCCAAAAATAATTTAAAATTCAAAATTAAAAATTACAAATTATGGCTTGCCATACGAAGCACCACTTCATTCCGAAACATTCGTAACTACGTTGTGTAAACTTTAGCGAAATATGGCTTGCCATACGAAGCACCACTTCATTCCGAAACATTCATAACTACGTTGTGTAAACTTTAGCGAAATATGGCTTGCCATACGAAGTTTTAACGAAGTATGGCGGAGAGGCAGGGATTCGAACCCTGGGTGAAGCTATTAACCCCACACACGCTTAGCAGGCGCGCACCTTAAGCCAACTCGGTCACCTCTCCTTAGCATTATATAAGTTCAAACTCCGAATTCCGAATTAAAAACTGACTGGGTCGGGAGGATTCGAACCTCCGAATGCAGGGACCAAAACCCTGTGCCTTGCCACTTGGCGACGACCCAACTTCGCTAAAGCTTCGTTGGGTAAACCCAAACTTGGCTAAAGTTTACACTCTGTAATCTTGAATCTTTCTGGACGAATGAGTGCTCCAGTGGGTAAACCCAACTTTATAAACTATAAGTGATAAGTCTAACTGTTTATTAAACTTTCTATAATTATACGACAACAATTTCTACCCATCGTTTATCAGTCTTTTTTTGAGAAAAGCCTTGCCTGAACCTGTCTTGAGATATTTTTCAAATTTGATTGCTAATTCTTTATTAGAAAAACCAATATAAGTCTCTATCTTCCAAGGAACAAAAGGTTTAGTGGATTTTACCATTTGCAAATTATGCAACTTTAATCTCTCCTTCAAATTCGTTGTATAACCAATATAGGTTTTATCATGAATTTTTTTACTTCTTAAAATATAAACATAAAACATTTAATTACCTTAGTGCATATTATTATAGTTTTAAAATGCCAATATCTCGGAAGCACTTCAAAAAAATTTGCAGAAATATGGCTTGCCATACGGATCACTTCTTCGTTCCGAAACATTCGTTAACTACGGAGTGTAAACTTTAGCGAAATATGGCTTGCCATACGAAGCTTTAGCGAAGTATGGCGGAGGATGAGGGATTCGAACCCCCAAGGGCAGAACCCGTCCCGTTTCAAGCGGGATGCCTTACCATTAGGACTAATCCTCCAAATTATTATATTTCAATTTTGACAAATTATTGAATTGATATTTTCATAACTACATCTTTCGTATGTCAACTAATTTAATAAATTTGGTTCGAATTCTTTTTTTATTGACATTAATAACTCAAATAAAAAAATTTCACACAATATGAAAAGTGTTGGTATATTTTATAATCCCTTAAACTATAAAGATGGGGATTATCTAAATGAGAAAATATCAGATCTAAGAAAGAGAAATTTAAATGTATTTCTTTTAGCTAAACAAAAAAGAGCTGAATTGGATTCTGTTGAATATATTGATAGATTTTCTAAAGATATTATTGATCTATTGGTAGTATTTGGGGGTGATGGAACAATGTTAATGGGAGCAAAATTAGTCATTGAGGAAAATATTCCCATAATAGGCTTTAATCTTGGGAAACTTGGCTTTCTTTCTGAGTGTAAAAAAGATGAATTTGATTCAGATATGACTGATATTATTAATAATAATTATACGATTGACGAGAGACTTGCGCTTTCATGTTATCTAAAAAAGAAAAAAAATTACAAATATTATGCAATAAATGATTGTGTTATTTATAAAGGGAAATACCCAAAATTAATCAATATAGAAGTCTACAAAGATGATGAATTTGTTTATGTAATTAGAGCTGATGGAGTTATTATCTCAACTCCAAATGGTTCAACTGCATATTCTTTATCAGCTGGTGGGCCAATTGTTTATCCCAAGAGTGATGTAATTGTCTTGACACCAATTAATCCACATAACCTTTTTCTAAGACCGTTTGTATTCCCTGCTTGTTCTAAATTAAAACTTTTTTTAAAAGATAATGTGGATGGAGTACATTTTAATATTGATGGAGTAGATATTTCTATTATTAATGTAAATGATAACATTTTTATTGAAAAATCAAAATTTTACTCAAAATTTATAAAATTATCTGATAAAAACTTTTGTAAGATTTTACGAGAGAAATTCAATATAAAAAATAAATTTTAAGTTATGTATACAAAAAAAACTGGCTTTTCATCCGCGGATTTTGACCCAAAAACATTTGTGACCGTGCCAAACCTAATTACAATGCTTCGTCTCATTATATTACCTTTTATACTTATTTTACTGAATAAAGGATACAATATTTGGGCAGCAATACTGATTATATTTTGCGGTCTTACTGATGTGCTTGACGGATATTTTGCAAAGGTTTTAAATCAGTCAACTGCGATTGGAAAAATTCTTGATCCTGTTGTGGATAAGATTTTTTATCTTACTATTCTTGTTTTTCTTATCTTTGATAGAGATTTTCCTTTGTTAGCATTTATAATTATTGTTGCTCTTGAATTTTTAATTCTAGCTGGTGGTTATATCTTGATATTAAAATATAAAATTGTTCCAAGTTCTAATGTCTATGGAAAAATTGCAGTTTGCCTAATCAGTTTTTCAGTTTTTCTTTATATTATAAATATAAAGTTTTTTAAATTAAATATTATATTTGAATTACCTTTACAAAAAATTATTTTGATATTAAGTATTATTGTATTATTTTTAGCAACTTTAATTTATGGTTTTAAAGCTAAAATTGAAATAAAAAAATTTAAAGGAGAAAGGGTTAAGTAACTTCTTTAAAAATTATTTAAAATCAGTGGAGGATAAATGGCTTCATTATATATTACAAGACGAATAAGGAATTTTTTAATATTTGGTATAATAATAGTTTCACTAATTGTTGCTTTTAGTCGATCAAAAATTCATAATTTATTTCTTAAAGCTACAAAAACTGTTACAGCAAGTGCTCCTAAAAAAGCAATAAATCTTTTCAATAATTACAATTATGATACAAAACTTGATTTGAGATTCGTGTCAAATAATATAATAGCAATAAAAAATGAAGTTAATGAAGTTATAAGAAATAATAAACTTAATGTTTTGTATTCAATTAGTAAAGGAGATAATATAACAAAATTAGTGGAACTTCCTTCAGACAGTTATTTAGAACTTCTATCCACATTAATGAGTTCGCCAAATTTAGCTTCTGATGAGTTAATAAAATCTCAAGAGTCGCTCTCAATAGAAGGATTAAAGAGAAGAATACAAGACTTAGAAAGAGAAAAAGAAGAAATTAATAAAAAGATCATTGATTCAAGAACATATCAAGAGAGAGAAAATTATAATAAAGCCAAAAAAGAACTAATTGATAATATCGTTACACTAACTAGAGAATTAAAAGAAAAAGAGCAAAGAGAACATTATATATTAGCAAAAATTGATATTTCTAGAATAATTTCAAGGAATATTGGTTTTACTCAATCTATAAAAATATTTGGAATAACTTTTATTGAATCTTTAGTATTTATTTCAATAGCTCTTTTTATATGCTATTTAATAATACTCGGATTAACAAAAATTTTTAAAGTTCTTGGTATAAGAACAAGCTCTGGTTCTGAATCAAGATATGGACGATATGGAAGTAAATCATATGATTATGGAGATTATAGTGATAGTGGTTATGGTGAGAAAAGAATAAAGAGGAAATATATTAGGAAGCCAATACATAAAGATGAAGGTTCTGAATCTGAAAAAGATGAGAATAATAAAACTGATCTTGATAAATAAGATTTTTTAGATTATGTCATCCTGGTTAATCTGGATCATACTTGGGTTAATTCTTATATTTATTGAGATTTTTACTCATAAATTTATATTCAGTAGTATTGGATTTTCAGCAGTTATTACTGGAATTTTAAATATTTTAGGTATAGAAAAATTTATTATTTTATTAATACTGTTTTTACTCCTAACAGTTTTGAATATTCTATTCTTAAGAAAGCTTATTTCAAAATATTTCATTAAAGATAAATAAGATGCTTTGATTTAAATGATTGACAGAAATTTTCGAATAAAAAATTTTAACTAAAATTTAAGTTTTATCTTTTAATAGAGGAGAGTAATGCCTGAACATAAATCTTGTAAGAAAAGACTTCATTCTGATGCTAAGAAAAGAAATAATAATAAATATGTAAAAAAGACAATTAAAACATCAATAAAAAAACTAAAAAATGTTAACAGTAAAGATGAGATGCAAAAGATGTTACCTCATGTTTATTCTCTTATTGATAAAGCAGTTAAAAAAGGTGTAATTCACAAAAATAATGCTGCTCGTCGCAAATCTCGTTTAGCAAGTTATGTAAATAAGTTTGAAGCTTAAATTAAGATCTAAAAGTTATTTTTATAATTTTAATTAGATATAAAATTTTGAAATTTAAATTATTTATTTCATTCACTTTTACAATTCTTTTTATATTTACAAATGCATATGCTGATAACCGTAACATAACAATTCTTGAATCAAATTCTGAGTTTCTTCTTCTAAAATTTGAGTTGGGTGATTACTATATCAACCATTCAAATAATTATACTTTTATAAATGGTTCTCATCTCTCATTTGATTACCAAGAAGGAGAAGCAAGATTACCTGTATTAAGTTCTATTATTGGAATTCCACCTGAAGGAAATATATCATTCAAAGCATTTAATACAAAAATTTCAAAGATTCCTCTTGAAAATCCTATAGCACCGTATCCAAAATATGTTCAAGAAATCGGTGAAGAAACTTGTCGTATGATTTATGAAATTCAACCTGATATTTATTATAACTCACTTTCACCAAGAGATATTGATTTAACCGAACCTTATATTTGGAGAAATCAAAGAGTTGTTAAACTATTTATTCATCCTTTTCGGGTTGAAAATAACCAACTAATAATAACCTCAGAATGTAGAATAAGAATTGAGTTCAAAGGAAATGGTCACATAAAATCAGAATTCAAAGATAAGAATTTCAAGAATGTTTTTCAAAATACAATTATTAATTTTGATGTTGCAAAGGATTGGTCAATTAAAACCAAGAGAGGTATTCCAGATAATCCATTCTCTAATTATAAATGGTTTAAGATACCTATTACTCAGGATGGAATTTATAAAATTACAAAAAGTCAATTAGCAGATTTTGACATTGTAGATAAAGATAATTTGTACGCTGAATATATAAGAATATTCAATGGGGGGGGGTATTCATTAAATAGAAACAGTTATACAGGACCAACAGATTTAGATACAATTCCAGTTTTTATATCTGATACTGATGATGGCTTTCCAATATATTTCTATGCTCGTGATACAAATGGTTCAGAGATGAATCCGTATTACAGCAGTCAATACTATAATCCATACACTGGTGAAAATATTTATTGGCTTACATACAATACTGACTTTGGTATTAAAAAAAATATTCCATCAAAACCTAAAACTACTTTACAAAACAGAGATCCTAAAGAAACATTAAATATTTACCATTATAAAGAACATTTTGAAGAGGAAAAGTTAAGATCAGACCCTATTGGGATAAAATGGTTTTGGTATAATTTTTCAGGAACTGCAAGTAATATAAAAAGTTTTGACTTTTCAGTTTCAAACCTAATTCATAATGAAAATCAAAAGATTATATTGAAATTTAATACAAGCCCAAGCTCTAATTATATCAACTTTAAACTTAATGATGAGGAGATTACACCTTCTTCGAGTGGGGGTAGTAAAATTACTTTTAGTGGTAACTTTTTACAAAATGGAAATAATATTTTTGACATTTATTATTTCGGATCGAAAAGTCTATATTTTGACTACTATAACATAGAATATGATAAAAATCTATCTTTGGAAAATAATAGAGTGGCATTCTCCCTTCCTGATACAAGTACTACATATAATATAGAAGTTAGCAATGTCCAGAATAATGATTTTCAAATCTTTAAGGTTTATGATTTTAATCGTGTAGTTAAAATTGAGGATTTTGATTATGAAAATGAAACAGTCAAATTTGATGATTCTATAAGTAATAAAAATACAAGATATTTTGTGGTGTTACCAGAAGGTGGTTTATCTCCGAATGAAATCATTGAAGATGAATTATCAGATTTAAGGTCAAATTTGGAACCAACAGATATTATAATAATTACTCCTGATGAATTTTATGAAAAATCACAGGAATTGGCTATACACCATGAGGAATTTGATGGATTGCTTACAAGAGTGGTCAAATTAACTGACATTTACGATGAATTTTCATGGGGTTTGGAAGATGTTGTTGGAATTAGATATTTTTTGCACTATGCTTTTGATTATTATGGCGAGGGAACTCAAAATCAACCAGCGTATGTTATATTAATTGGAGATGGCACTAATGATTTTAGAAAGTATGAAGCCATAACTGGAAATAAAAATAAAATCCCCCCCTTTATTAATAGCAATAAGGCTTTAGATGAAAATTATGTTTATTTCAGTTCCTCATCCTCAAATGATCCAGAAATGATGATCGGAAGAATTCCCTGTCAAACACAAACGGAATTAGAAATAGTTATTGATAAAATAGTTAACTATACAACAAATCCTAATTATGGTTTTTGGAGAAGCAGTGTAATGATTTCTGCAGATGATTTTCTTTGGGATGGTCATCACCAAGAGACAATTAATACCTCCAATGCTGAGTCTTTATCTACATTAATAGAAAATAATGTTGAGCTTATTAAAATTTATGGTATTGATTACCCACTTGATGAATTTCGCAATAGACCAGAAGTAACTGAAGCTATAATTAAGACTGTAAATAATGGAGTTGCAATATTCGTTTATCTCGGTCATGGTGGTTATGATGTCCTTGGGCATGAAGATTATTTCCGTGGAAGTAGAGACATCTCAAGACTAACTAATTCGGATATGCTTACATTTTTTTATGCTGGTTCATGTAATGTCGGTCATTTTGATTCCAATACTTTTGAATCAATGGCTGAAAAAATTCTTCTGGCTAAAGACAGAGGAGCAATCGCTTCATATGCATCATCTCGTGGAGGTGGCTATGGTGATTACGAAAATATCATTAAAAAATTAGTTAATAAGGCAGACGAGGAAAGAAGAATCGGTGAAGCGATATTTGGATCCAATTCTTATCAAATGTACAACCTTTTTGGGGATCCAGCCATCAGGTTGGTTATACCTCCAATTGCTGGAAATCTTAAAATTGTAGAAAATCATACAGACTCCTTAAAAGCAAGAGAAACAGCTAACATAATTGGTAATATAAATGATCCAGATAATCAGTATGAGCAAATCTTCGCAGTTGTTTATGATACAGACTATCCAAAAAGTTATCCATACGAGTATAAAGACGAGGATGGTGTATGGGTATGGGGTTATAAGGAATTTACAACAAAAGGCAAACCAATATTCAAAGGTCCAATTTCGTGTTCTCAAGATTCATTCTCTCTTCATTTCATCGTCCCAGATGATATTTATGGAAGCTCTAAAGGTCATATACTTGCATATGCTGTTAATACTGATAGATCTAAAGATATTCTTATGTCATATAATAAGCAGTCCAATCCAAATAATCATAATTTGATTATTAATGGCTATAGTGATGCAATAAATGATGGACCTCCAACAATCAACATTTGGCTTGATAGAAAAGAATTTGAAAATGAAGATTTTGTATCAGCCACTCCAACACTATTTGCAGAAGTTTCAGATAGTAATGGAATCAATATTACAAATTGCCCTGGACATAGAATATTACTAACTATAGATGATGATTTTGACGAGAATATAACAGATAAATTTGTTTATGACATTGATTCTTATACAAATGGAACAATTGAGCATACAATTTCAAATTTAAGCCCGGGGTATCATCAATTGAAACTGGCATTATTTGATAATTTTAATGCAGGAGCTTTTCAAGAAGTAAGTTTTAACATAAAAGAAGGCTCAAAGATAAAAGTTTATAATGTTCTTAATTATCCAAATCCAATGAAAGATTTCACCCATTTTACATTTCATTTAGATGGAGATGCAAAAGTAGATATTGAAATTTTTACAATTTCAGGAAAATTAATAAAAAAAATTAATTTCCCTGAAGGACGAGCAGGCTTTAATCAAATCTATTGGGATGGAACAGATAATGATGGTGATTATCCAGCAAGTGGAGTATATTTCTATAAAATTATACTTAACTCAAAAAGGATAGATAACATTTATAAATTGATAATTTCTCATTAAAATTTGATATATTATTAAAAAAAATAATAAAAAATTTGACAAGAAGTTTATTAATAATTTTATTTTGAATTTGATAAATTGGAATTTGAAATGTATTCAAAGTAATTATGGTATTGTGCTTATAAGGCATAATGAATAATAAGTTAATGTCAATAAATAGGTAACCAGTCACAGGTTTAAAGTATGACATTTAAGACTGGCATTTCCCGTTTGGGAACAATTATGTTAATGTCTTTAATAGGTTTTGAATTATATATTTAATGACTACGAATTAAAAAAAGATTCGGAGGAAAGAAATGAAAACAAAAATTTGTGTATTAACAATATTGATTTTACTTATCTCTACTTCTTTTGCTCTTGCAGCTATGAAATCAAATGCTCTCCCGAGTGACAGAATAAGAGTTTCACCCAGAAATACTCAATATCATCCCATTGTAGAAAATCCCCCTGAAAATATCCATCCTATTAGGTCTGATGAAATAGGTTTTAGGGATCCGCCAGAACCAGACCAGGATGTATACTTCTTATGGGAAGATAACTTTGAAGATCTCGATGACATCTGGTATTATGCTAATTTTAGTTATTATTGGGTAATTCCAGATGAAGCTGATGAATATGGTGTCCGATTTACTGCTCGTCGTGCTGGTACTCTCGATGGAGCATATTTCTATTGGTACTCGGGTAGTGTTGGTGCTGAAGCAGTTGTACATGTTTATGCTGATGATGGAACAGGATATCCAGGATTAGAAGTTGGCTCAGTCACTGTAGCAGCAGTTCTGGGAGCTTTGAATTATGTTGATTTAACAGGACTGGAATTTGATGTAACTACAACTGATGACTTCTTTATAACTTATTCTGTAGTTCCAGGAGATACTCTTTCTATTATTTCAGATGATGGTCCAAGTGGTGCTAATCGTTCAGTCCAAATACTTCCAGACAGTTTAGTATGGACCTACACGATTGATGATTTTGGTGCTGACTACGAATGGTGGATTGATGCAGTAATTGGTGTTACTCCGGCTCCCTGGGTATCAAGTCCTGCTGACAGATGGTTATTAGTTGATGATGAATATAATAGTCCAACTCATTCATGGTGGGTTGATGATAATCCAGATTGGCCTGGTATGAACTGGTGTACCTCACCAGCATTTATATGTCCTGATGGTTATGGTCAAATAGAGTTAAATTTCTACTATAATAGTGATTTTCTTGATGGTGCTTATCCAGATGATGACTGGTGGTCTTTCTACATTGGCAGAACTGCAGATGCAATTGCCTGGCACTCTTCAGATTATAATGCATATCTTGATTCAACTTCCTGGTATGCTGGTTCAGAAGATACCCATACATATGGAGAAAATGCAATTTATTATCTTTATACACCAGATATTGACTTAACCGATGCAAGTGCTGCACAACTTACTTGTGTAATCGACTATGATATGGAAGAACTAGGTGCACCGTATCCAGATCCATTTGATGGTTGGGATGTCGCAAATGTTCAGATTTCTACTGATGGATGGGCAACCAAGGGATTCCTTGAAGATCCAGCTAATCCTTATAATGTAACAATATCCTATGCTGGACATTGGAATACAGGTGATCCTGCTGATCTTATTAGCTATCCTGGATGGGGTGGTCCAAGTCCTGCAGGATGGTTTAATGCTACATTTGATTTAGTTGATTATTTAGGAGAAACTATACAGATTCGCTTCGCACTTGCTTCTGATCCATATACTGTTGCAGAAGGTTACTGGGTAGATAATTTAGATATTGATGTTGATGGAGCTATTGTATTCTCAGATTATGATGAAACAAATCTAATTCCTGCTGATCCAATTATTCCATATGAAGAATTAGAATATTCTAGTCTTCCAGAAGAATTAGTTTCTGGTGGATGGGTTCAGAGTGAATCTTATAATATTACCTTATATGCAGGATGCGAGATTGTCTTAGCAGCTCGTGCAAGACTTGATGATAATGACACGCTCACTGTCGTCAAAGAGGGTGGTGAAGGTCTCTGGATAGATGATGTTGCTATTTATGGTAGTAATCTTCCACCTCATGATATGGCTAATATGTTCAATGTAATCCCTTATCCAGCAAGTGTTGACCTACCAGGTGTTGATGTAGATGTTTTCCCTAATCCAGGAATTGTGTATGGAAACTTTGCCACAACAACAGAAGCACCACAATTGCGTATGGATGTGGAAGGACTTGGTGGAGCATTCGATTACTATTATAATGCTGCTGATCCTATTGCAACAGGTGGATATGCATTAGCCTGGCTTACCAAGATTCCAGGTTTTGAATTAGCAGAAGGGTTATGGACTTTCACTGGTTGGACAATTGTTGGTAGTGATGCTGATCCAACTAATGATACATTATCTATAGATATTGATGTCCTTCCTGCACTAGAATATGAACTTGGTTATAACTCCAGAATTTGGAATGAGGTTTCTATAACTTATTGGAACTGTGGAACTTACTTTACTACATTCTCAGATGGTATTTTGGATTTATATACAATAGATAAGGTAAAATTGTACCTTTATAATGGAGGTAGTGAAGGTGATACGGCAACAGTAAATATTTCAATATACGATGCCATAGATGATACAACCTTAGGTACCCTTATTTATTCGGAGGACTTCCTTTATACTGCTGGTTTACCAGGTATCGCTGCCGCTGGATGGGTAGAGTTTGTGCTCACTACACCTCAAACTCTAAATGAAGATTTCTTCGTTATACAGAATGCTTCTGATGTTACAAATATTAGCCCTGTATATGATGCTATGGTAAGGCAGTATATCGGTCATGGTGCTTATTATGGTCATTCTGTATATTTTGCTGATCCAGGCTATTTACAATCATCTGGAGACCGTTTCGTCAATACACTTGGTACTGGAGTACCAGTGTCTGTTGATCCGGGAACAGATTATGTTGATGGAAGTTATCTAAGACAGAATTCTCCAAATCCATTTAATAGTGAAACAGTTATTAATTATTACATCAAAGGTGCTTCTCACAAGAATGTAGAAATTAATATTTACAATGTTCTTGGTCAGCTTGTTGATACTGTTGAAGGGAAAAATGGTGTTGCTGTATGGAATTCAAAGGATCTTTCAAGCGGAATCTATTTCTATAAATTGACTGTTGATGATTTCTCAGAAGTGAAGAAGATGGTTATTATAAAATAACCATTATATAATTTAAGCCCTGTCCCGATTAATCGGGACAGGGCTTTTATTTTTTATAGCGTCATCATTTAAAATTGTATGACAAAAAAATTATATCATAATTCAAGAAAAATACAACCAATTATTTATCTATTTTCTATCTTAATTTTTCTTAATCCGTTCTTCATAACTCAAAAATATTTCCTGTTTTTCCGTTATAAACTTTTAGTAATACAAATTCTGATTTTTCTAATAACTATTCTTTTTTTTATTTCACCACAATATAAATTCAACAAAAATAAACAAATCCCTCTTTTGATTGCAATCTGTTATCTTTTGTATAATGTTATTAGAACTATTTTTTCAATCAGCCAGATGACAGATTATGGTTTAGATTTATTAGTATATCTGATTCCTGCAATAATCTTATTTATAATTCTATCTCATATTCAAATTAATAAGAGTGAAAGAAACCTCATTGCAGGTGCTTTTGTATTCAGTTTTATCATTTCAATTATTCCTGGATATTTTTTGCAATCACACACTGTTGTTTGTTTTACTCGTCTTAGTCTAAATTGGGCAAATCCAAATTATTACGCGAGTTACTTACTAATTCATATTAGCTTATTTGCTTATTTATGGAAAGTATCTTCTGGGAAAAACGGAAAAAATTGTTTTAAAAGATATTCATTTCTTTTATTATTTATTCTTACGATTCTGTTTTTAATTTGGACACAATCTCGTGGGGGCTTGCTTGCTTTTATTATAATGTTTACTATTCTTATATTAATATATAGTATTAGAAAATCAAAATTCAAACTACTCATCATTTTAGTAATTTTAATATTAATTCTATTTATTGGTTTATATCATACTTTTCAGTCAATTCGTCCAACTACAATAATTTTCAGAGAAAGGATTTACAAATCAACTTTTGAGTATATAAAAGATTTCTGGTTTTCTGGTAGTGGGGTTGGAACTTTTGCTCATTTTTTCCCAAAATATAGATTAAGTGATTATAAATTAATTGGACAGGAAGAAATAATAACACATACACATAATGAATTCCTTGAACAATGGGCAGAAACGGGTTTGATAGGTTTGTTACTTTTCATTGCATTTATTGCTATTATTATGAGATATGGACTAAAAAATATTAAGAGACTGAAGGGTGAGAAAAGATACTTTATTATAGCATGTATGGTATCTTTTCTTTTACTTATTTTTCATAATTTTTTTACAATTACAATGAGAATTTATCCATTACAAATTTATTTTTATGTTTTTGCTGGTTTAATATGTATGGATTATGAAGAAACTAAAACTGAAATAAATCAATCAAATTATAAGAAATATATTTTGTTTGTTATTATCCCGTTATTTATATGGTTAATTGCAAATAATATAAAAAACATCAAAGGATTATACTATTTCCAGAAGTCAAAAGATGGATTTTCTACTTCACAAGTTGGATTATCAACTTCGATTGGATATGCAGAAAAGGCTATTAAGTATATTCCTCACAATACCAGTTTGCTTTATCATCTTGGTTATTCTTATAATTTTAAAAAGGATTATAAAAAAGCTATTGAATATTTTGATTATTTACTTGAAGTATCACCGTATTATCCTCAAGCCCATTTCTGGAAAGGTTATATTTATTCATTGTCTAATAATTGGAATAAATCTATAAATGAATATAAAGCCGAAATTAAATATGACCAATATGCCAAAGTATATTTCAATTTGGCAATATCATATTATTATATTGATAATGAAGAATTGTCTATGAATTATTTCAAAAAATATTTAGAAAAAGTTGTTGAAAAGTTAGAAAAAAATCTTGTATTTGATAGATCAACGATTTTATCTCAGGAGAAAAGAAATCTTGGCTTTGCTTTTGAACAATTAGAAGACTACTATATTAACAAAGATAAAAATATGATTTCAGAGCTTGAAGAGATTAAAAAAAATTTAATACCATAAAGCCCAATAAGAATTTTCATTTAATGAAATTTATTTCTTTACTACAAAAATTATTATACATTTAATCGGTAAAAATCTCATTTGAAAATAAATATTTAAGGATAGAATGAATTTGAAATACGAGAAGCTTATTAAAAAAGTCACAGAAAAATATCCAGAAAGAAAAGAAGAATTTATTTCAGGCTCTTCTGATATCGTTAATAGACTATATACCCCGGAAGACATAGAAGAAATAAATTATAAAACCAATATTGGTTATCCCGGCTTGTATCCTTATACTCGTGGTGTTCAGCCAACTATGTATAGAGGACGCTTATGGACGATGCGTCAATATGCTGGATTTGGTTCTGCTGAAGAATCAAATAAAAGATATAAATATCTTCTTTCTCAAGGGCAAACTGGACTTTCTATTGCATTTGACCTTTGCACACAAATAGGATATGACTCTGACCATCCAATGAGTGTTGGTGAAGTTGGTAAGGTGGGTGTAGCAATAGATACTCTTGCTGATATGGAGACACTTTTTGAAGGGATTCCTCTGGACAAAGTATCCACTTCTATGACAATTAATGCACCAGCAGCAATTCTATTGGCAATGTATATCGCAGTTGCAGAAAAACAAGGAGTTCCAACAGATAAGCTAAAAGGAACAATTCAAAATGATATTCTTAAAGAATATTTTGCACGAGGAACATATATTTTTCCTCCTAAACCTTCAATGCGTTTGATAACAGACTCTTTTCAATATTGCGCCCAAAATATGCCAAAATGGAACACAATTTCTGTTTCAGGATATCATATCAGAGAAGCAGGTTCAACAGCTGCACAGGAGATTGCTTTCACACTTGCAGATGGAATTGCATATATTGATGCAGCACAAAAGGTCGGTTTAAATGTAGATGACTTTGCCCCAAGGGTTTCCTTCTTCTTTAATGCTCATAATGATCTTTTGGAAGAGGTTGGGAAGTTCAGAGCTGCAAGAAGATTGTGGGCAAAAATTATGAAGGAACGATTCAAAGCAAAAAATCCGAAGTCTTTAATGCTTCGATTTCATACTCAAACTGCTGGTTCTACACTTACAGCACAACAACCAGATAACAATGTTGTTCGTGTTACAATTCAAACTCTTGCTGCTATACTTGGAGGAACTCAATCACTCCATACTAATTCAAGAGATGAAGCTTTAGCTCTTCCAAGCGAAGATTCAGTGCGTATTGCTCTCCGAACACAACAGATTGTAGCCTATGAAAGCGGAGTTGCTAATACCATAGACCCATTAGCAGGTTCGTATTATGTAGAGAGTATAACTAATAAGATAGAAAAAAAAGCTCAAGAATATATTAAAGAAATTGATGAATTAGGCGGTATGGTTGAAGCAATCGAAAAAGGATTTGTTCAAAAACAGATTCAAGATAGTGCTTACAAATATCAGAAACAAATAGAGAATGAAGAAAGAATTATTGTCGGAGTTAATAAATTTGTTTCAAATGAAAAGCCTAAACAAGATATTTTAAAAGTAAATGAGCAAATTGAAAAATATCAAATTGAAAAATTGGAAAAGATGAAAAAACAAAGAGATAATGCGAAGGTAAAAAGTTCTTTAGAAAAAATTAAACAAGTTGCCAAATCTTCAGATAACCTTTTACCTACATTTCTTGACGCTGTTAAAACATATGCTACACTTGGTGAAATATGCGATGTATTACGAAAAATATTTGGAGAGTATGAAGAACAAATTTTATTATAAGAATAAATAATAAGAAACAATTTCTACAGGAATTTGATTAAAATAAATCAAGAAAGTAAATAAATGAGTTCTGTAAAATAGGTTTTTTTTGACCTCACCCCTGCCTTCGCCGAAGCGGCTACGCGCAGGCAGGTCAATCCTCTCCTAAAGGAGAGGAAGTATAAGTTCTCCTTCTCCTTGTAGGAGAAGGAGTTAGAGGATGAGGTTAAAATGTAAAATATTCCAATTATTATGGATTTTAATAGAATTTTCTATTTTGCAGATCTCATAAACTAAATAATAGAAAGAAGAAAAAATAGGTATAATAGTCATCATTATAATTCTGATTGTGCTATATTGGCAGGCAAAGAGTATTTTCCGTGATAAATCTAAATTGGCAAAAACTATTATTGTTTTACTTTTACTGATTTTCATTAGCTCCTCTTCTTATGCTCTATCTGAATTTACATGTATTTTTACTTTAATAAATCCTTCTGCTACAAATGTAGCATTTGGACTTAATTCTGGTACAGCAAATATCTGGGATAGAAATCCTCTTGGAGTCTGGAGTAATCCTGCAAAACTTGGATATTACAAAGGTCTTGCTTATGGATATTTACATGATAAATGGTTTGATTTTAATTGGGTGGACATTTATCACGACTCATCATATTTAACATTTGGTTGGAATGGTATCGGAATTTTATTACCTTTAATAAATAATTCAAACAAATTTGGAACCACTATGGATTATGGTGAACAAATAGCAGTTGATCACGAGGGAACAATTATTGATACTTTTCGCTCTTATGAATCATGTAGTCAGTTCGCCTTTGGAATAAATTTTCTTGAATTAACTAATAAAGTTTTTAAGTATAGCTCTCCAATTATAAATTTGCAACGATATTCAGAGATTTCGTTAGGTTATAGTCTTGATTATATAGTTAGTGGTTTATGTCCTCTTATACCAGAATTAATGGATGCAGAGGGAAAAGGAGAAAGTACTTCACATAATACTGGAGGGATTATACGAATTTCCCCAATTAATTTGTTAGGTGATATTTTACAGAATATTTTACATTTTGATTTCTCAATTAATGATTATTTGAATTTAGACTTATCATATGGTATAAATCTTATCAATATTTATAGAGATGGGATTTTATATGAAAATTCTAATAGTAAACAACCATTACCAAATGGTATCAGAAGTGGGATCGCTGGAAAATTATTATTTATAAATATTAAGAACCTTGCAGATGAATATCCTTTGCTTTCAGATATTTCTAAATATCTTTTCTCAATCTATGCCAGCTATGATGAAGCCAAATATGGTGATAATCCTTCTACTTGTAGTAAAGGTATAGAATATATTTTTCTTGATATATTTTCGTTGAGAAGAGGAAAATATTACGATTATAATGGACACATTGTTGGAGATAGTAAAGGTTGGGGAATCAATCTTAATTACAAAGATTTTATATGTTTTCAGTATAATTATGTTGAATTTCCAGGCGGTGAATTGCAAGCTGTACAAAAAAAAGCAGATATGTCATTTAGTGTAGATATACTTCAACTAATAAAAATATTGTAATAAGTTCTAAACATTTATATTCTTTTCTCTGTGTGGTTAAAAGAATTTTCTATCAGTGAATATCGGTGTTAATCGGTGGCTAAAAAAATGGACAAAACTATAGTTGAAAAAATTATCCAATCACATTCAGATGAAGAAGTCGAAGCTGGAAAGATCGTCTGGATGAAAATAGACATCCGTACTGCGAGAGATTTCGGTGGTCCAAATGTAGTCAAAAATCTTGATAAATATTATCCCGAAGAGCAATTGCCAGATATAAAAAACATACTTTTTACTTTTGATTGCGTTGTGCCAGCAAAGACAATTCCGTATGCAAACAATCAACAAATCTGTCGTGAGTTTGCAGAAAAGCAAGGCATCAAAGTTTATGATGTTGATGCTGGGATTGGCACTCATGTCTTGATGGAAAAAGGGCTTGCAAGACCAGGAAGAACTCTTGTAGGTACTGACAGCCATTTTAATATATTGGGAGCTGTAGGGGCTTTCGGTCAGGGAATGGGGGACCAGGATATTGCATTTGCTTTTCGCACAGGAAAAACCTGGTTTGAAGTGCCAGAAACTATAAAGATAAATCTTAGTGGAAAATTTTCATATCCGACAACTGGAAAGGATTTAGTCCTTTATATTTTGCGAAAATTAGGCAGCAAGGGTGCATTAGGAAAATGTATTGAATATTATGGAGAATGCCTGAATGATCTGACTTTTGCTGAATATATCACACTTTGCAGTATGATGACTGAAATGGGTGGAATTGTTGCATATCCTCAACCAAATCAGAATATACGAGATTGGCTTATTGAAAGAACAGGAGAAAATCCCAAATTCATATTTGCTGATAAAGATGCAAACTATTGTGAAGAGATAGACATTGATGTTTCCAACTTGCAACCACAAATTGCCTGTCCGCCAAAACCTGATAATGTTAAAGATGTTTCACAGTTAAAAGATTTGAAAGTCAATTCTGTGTTTATTGGCTCTTGTACCAATGGAAGGATAGAAGATATTCGTTATGTTGCAGAAATTTTAAAAGGGAAAAAAGTAGCAGATGGTGTAATGTTGCGGATTGTCCCAGCCACAAAAGAAGTTTATGGACAAATGTTAAAAGAAGGTCTCATACAAATTCTTTATGATGCAGGTGCAATTATATCAAATCCAGGATGTGGCGGATGTGCATCTGGTCAAATTGGCATGACAGGAAAAGGCGAGGTGCAGATATCTACTTCCAACCGTAATTTCGTAGGAAAACAAGGTGATGGTCAAACATATCTTGCAAGTCCAGTTACTGCAGCCAAAGCAGCTCTGAATGGAAAACTTTAATATGAGAAGTAAATTTATTTTATTGTCAATCATCCTATTACTATTAGTTTTCTGGATTTTTAATGAATATAGAAAAAAGTCACTAATTCCTGTTCCTGAAGAAACTAATCCATATACTTCAATTTGTGGGAAGATAAAAAAAGGGAAATCTCTTTATTCTATATTATTGGAAAATAATATTGATGTAACTGAAGCATATAAAATTACAAATTCACTGAATAAGATTTTTGACCTCAGATATACTCATCCCAATGATAGTTTTGTAATACAAATTGATACCTTAGAACAAGTACAAATCGTAGAATATTCTCCTGATAAGTTTAGCAAATATATTGTAATCCGAGATACTTTAGGTGGATATATTACTCATAAAGAAGAGATTGAATTAATTAAAGAAATTAAAATTTCATCAGCAACTATTGAATCATCTTTATATGAAGCATTTGTGAATAAAGGAATTAATCCTGAAATTGTAATGGATTATAGTGATATATTTCAATGGGATATTGACTTCTTTATTGATCCTCGCGAAGGAGATAGCTGTAAAGCCATTTATGAAGTATTTACTAATAATAATGAAATCTTGAAATATGGAAATATATTAGCAGCATCTTATAAAAGTAAGAGTTTTGACCTTACAGCATACTATTATGACAATGGTGGTAAATTTCATGGCTATTATGATAAAAATGGAAAATCATTTCAAAAAGCCTTTTTAAAATCCCCCCTTAAATATTCTTATATCAGTTCGTATTTTGGCATGAGATTACATCCTATCACAAAAAAGGTATGGCTGCATAATGGAGTTGATTATGCTGCACCTATGGGTACTCCTGTCGCAGCTTCAGCTGATGGAGTGGTTATTCACAAAGGTTGGAAAGGTGGTCACCCAACACCGAAAGGAAATATTGGTGGATATGGTAATACTATTATGATTCGTCATAGCAATGGTTATAAAACACTATATGGTCATCTCAGTAGATATGCTCGGGGAATTAATATTGGTACAAGAGTAAAACAACATGATATAATCGGCTATGTTGGTTCTACTGGATGGTCAACTGGACCACATCTCCATTATACTATTTATCAATACGATCAATCAATAAATCCTCTTAAGTTAAAAAATGTTTCTGGACCTCCAATTCCAGCAGAACTTATTGATGACTTCCACAGTATTATTATAAGCTTGAATGAATTGTTGAATAATAAAGCTTCAAATTTGGAGATCGTATCAGATAAATAAAAATCTTTTTTAAAACCAAAAAAATTGACACAGAATATATTACTACTCAAATTTTCGCCTAATGCAAAAGGATTTTAAAATAAAAGGCAAAGTCTGGCTAATTACTGATAACAATAACAATCTTATTAACGATATTGATACGGATATGATTTTTCACAATAGATATCTTGCAATTACTGACATTAATGAAATGGGAAAATATACTTTTGATAATCTTGAGGAATGGAAAGATTTTGCCCAAAAAGCAGAAAAAGGGGATATTGTTATTACTGGTAAAAATTTTGGTTCTGGTTCTTCAAGGCAACAAGCAGTTGATTGTTTCAGGTCATTGGGAATACAAGCTATTTTATCTGAATCATTTGGTGCAATCTATAAGCGAAATGCAATAAATTCTGGCTTGCCAATTCTAGAAATCAAAAAAATCAATTTAAACAAACTTCATCAAAGAGAATTAATCGAAATCGATTTACAAGATGGTTCAACATCTTCAGAATTTTTAGAAATTGAACCTTTTTCTAAAGTTCAGATGGAAATCTATCAATCGGGGAATTTATTCTATTATGGAGAATTTGTTTGAGTTTGAAATGTAGATTTGTAACTATTATGCCACCAAGGTTCATCCTTCGTCCCGATTATATCGGGACTACGCCTGTCCGCCGTAATACTATGGAAGGCGGGGAGAATGGACACAAAGACACAAAGTTTTAATTATCAAAAAATGTTCTTAGTGGCTTCGTGTCTTCGTGGTTAAAAAGAAAGGAGAAAAAGGTGAAAGTTTGTATAAAGATCATTTTTCTGATCGCAGTTCTATCTTTCCTTTTTAGTGGAACTGTGATTGCAAAGTTACTTCCTAATGATGAACCTATTACGGGACTTAAAGTGGAAGACTTGCCTTATGATGATGGTGGAGGATTAATTCTAAGCTGGAATCCACTTCCTAAAGAGAAGAAAATTATTGAATATCGTGTCTATCGTGGTGTTACTCCAGATTCTCTTTTTTATATTGGCAAGATACCTGTAGATCCCAAAACTGGTATAACAGCAGATACAATGAGATATGTTGATCAAAGCTGGGTATTCTTTGTTGATGCTACTTCTCCTGCAAAACAAAGAAGAGAGAAAGGGCAACGAAAAGACGAAAAAAATTCTCAAGGTGTATCTGGTTATGATGTTCTCTATCGTAGAATGCCCAGAGATATGAAAGTCTATGGCCCAATTTTAAAGGAATACAGAATTCTTGCAGTTATTCCATTAAAGGAGTGTGTGTTTAAGACAAAGATGAGGGAATTTACTGAAACTGATACTACCGATGAAGGTGAAATTGATACAACTTCAACAATTTTATCAGGCTTGAAACTTAAGCAATTTAGATATCTTTATACAAAACACATTGTAGGAAAAGATTATTATTATGCAGTTCAAGCATTAAATCTCACCAGAAGAGCTTCGCCTATTTCTGATATTGTATCAGGACAAACTATTGATGATTCTCCAGAGAAATTGAAAGAGTTTTATGCAGTTGCTTATATGGATGCTGAAAGAATGCAATTTGAATGGACTCTCCCGGTTTTTGCTGAGGATCAGAAACAATATAATATATATTTATATGATGAAAACGGAGATCAGCATACAATTTTCACACGACCAGATGCATATCCTTATACCCCTCAGACAAATGCTATTGTTCCATTTGATTCAATTGCCTCAAACTTTGAAACTTTCAATCCTGCAAATATGAAATGGTATAAATTCAATATTGGTGAACAAGATAGGAAGGATCAGGAAACCCTTGCAAAAGGTGAACCAATTCCGGCAGAAATTGTTGAAAATTCTGAAGATGTTTTACCAAGTGTCCCTGAATATTTTACTGTAGAAGATAATCCAAGTGATAAGGGTGACCAAATGCGAATTTATTTTGATGAACCATTTTTGGGTATCTCAAAAATACATTATAATGATAAGTTTACCGAAATTAATGTAAACTATTTTGTTAACGATAATTACTTATTTAAAGTAAAAAAATTAACCCTTAATATAAATGGAAACGAAAAGACTGAATATGTCCTTGATAATAGAGTTAAATACAAAGTTAATTGGGATCCCTATAAGCCGATGCTTATTACCGCTACTTTTAAATGCCGAAATAAAGGAGAAAAATTACCGGAGGATTACTCAATATCACATACTTTTATATATGATAGGAATATGGAATTTGTTCGTGTAGATAATCTAACTGAAAGTGAACTTAATGACTTACAAATAAATGATTCTGAAATGTATAAAGTATACTCCGAATATAAAGAATTAGAAAAATATAAATACCAGGTTTATAAAATTAATAAATCAAGTGATGTTTATCGCTTTCCAAAACTTCTTTCATATATGGAGAGAGAATATCTTAATAGAGTGCGATATGAAACAGTTGAGTTTAGAGGTGATCCTCGATTTCAACTCGATGATAAAAGACTATATGTGAACTCATATTTAAGTATTGAGAATTGGAAGGATGAATATCCATTTTATACAATGGCAATCTATCTTGAACAATTGGAAAAAAATAATGAAGAAATTCGTGAGGAAATTGCTAAATTTCAAAAAGAGATAGATGAGACAACAGATGAAGAAAAAATTGATAGTTTAAATACTCTTATTCAGGACTATACTGATTTAATAGAAGATAAACCTCCAATCGTGAAACTTGCAAATCAGCAAAAAACTGACAAAGAGAGAATGAAAATTTTGAATAATGCTCACTGTACTGCAAAACGGACATTCAAATATTTTATAAGAAAAACTGATGGAAAAGGTCATTTTGTTGATACTCCTGTATATACACAATCTGATGGTGAGCAATACCTGTTTCCTGTTTCAAACTGGTTTAATAATAATGAAATCACTACTTTAATTGCAGTATTGATTTTTACAGCATTAGTTTATTTTATGGTCAAATTGGCAAGAAAAGGTAAAGAATTATATATTCGTCCAATTGCAGGTATTGAAGAAATTGATAATGCTCTGGGTCGTGCCACTGAAATGGGAAGACCTATTCTATTTGTTCCAGGATTAAGTGGTATTACTGATGTTGCAACTCTTGCAGGTTTGGCAATACTTAGTAAGGTTGCCAAAAAAGCTGCAGAATACGATACTAAAATATTAGTACCTGTTCGGGATTATATTGTATTGCCGATTGCTCAAGAAATAGTTAAAGAGGCACATTATGAAGCTGGTCGTCCCGATACTTATGATAAAAATAGCGTATTCTTTATTACAACAGCTCAATTTGCATTTGTCTCAGGTGTTAATGGAATTATGATTCGGGAGAAAACTGCTACTAACTTTTACATGGGTATGTTCTGGGCAGAATCATTACTTATGACAGAGACCGGTAGTATGACCGGTGCTATCCAGATCGCAGGAACCGATGCTATTACTCAGCTCCCATTCTTTATCACTACTTGCGATTACACACTTATTGGTGAAGAATTATATGCAGCAAGTGCATATCTTTCTAAACAACCTCTTATTCTCGGAACCTTGAAAGCCCAGGATTATATAAAACTTCTTATTGTTATTTCTGTTGTTCTCGGAACCCTACTTTCCACTGTTCATTTAACCTTCTTTATGAACTGGTTCCCGGCTAAATAGAAATGTTATCCTCGCTAATGCGGGGAAAGGAGTATGATAATGAAAAGGACAATACCACTATTAATAGTAATGACTCTCGGTTTTTTATTTGTATTGCATGTATTTATACCGAGTAAAGAGTCTGTTGAATTTTTCGATTGGTTTATGAAATGGATTAAAGTTATCGGGCCCTTTGCAATAATATTGGGTATAGGTAGCTTATTAATGGTCCATGGAAATAAAATTAAAAGAAAAGCTCCTAATTGGGGTTATAGCATAGTTACGATTGTTGCATTAGTAATCACGACTCTTACAGGTTTTATTTGGGGAATTCAAGAAGGTACTCCCTATATGTGGATATTTAAAAACTTCAATGTTCCTCTTGGGGCAACTATGTTTTCATTGTTGGCATTTTATATTGCTTCTGCAGCTTATAAAGCTTTCAGAGCTCGGTCTATTGAAGCAACAGTACTGTTAGCTGCAGCTATTATTGTTATGCTTGGTCGTGTTTCAATAGGTCAGGCAATAACTCACTGGATCCCTGATATTACAGAATGGATATTGAATGTTCCAAATTTGGCGGCAAAAAGAGGTATTATGTTGGGTGTCGGATTGGGTATGACTGCCACCTCTTTGAAGATTATGTTGGGAATTGAAAGAACCTACTTAGGTGGCGGAAAGGATTAAGGGAGGAGTAAAATGAAATTTTCAGAAGCTATTCAAAAACTTGATAGAAGACACATATATATAATTGTTGCTCTTGCTGTAATTCTACCATTAGCCTTTCCATTAGGATTTCAGACTTATATGACTACTCCAGTTGAAAACCTGTATGTACACATTGATGAAGCTGCCCGTAAAGATAATAAAGTGATATTATTGGATTTTGCACAATCTCCCTCCACACTTCCGGAATTGTATCCAATGGATATTGCAATTTTAAGACATTGTTTCCTGCGAGATATCAAAGTTTTTACAATTTCATACTTTCCACAAGGAGCTGCAATTATGGAAATGGCTTTAGCTGAAGTAAAGGAGGATTTCCCGGAGATAAAACCAAATGTTGATTATTGTAACTTTGGCTATAGAACTTGGGGAATGCGCCTACCAATCATACTTGGAATGGGAGATGATATCGCGAAAGCTGTTGAAACAAATAGTGAAGGTGCTATGCTTGAGAATCTACCAATAATGAAAGATATTAAGAATTATGATAATATACAGGTTAT
>JAGMCF010000187.1 GCA_023129415.1 Candidatus Cloacimonadota bacterium | reverse complement strand
ACTCCACCACCTCTTAATGCTTCAAATGAAGAACCTCCTTGTGCTGTTTTCTCCAAACCTTCTTTCACAATACCGCCAATTTTTTCTTTTGCTTCCTTCTTTATTTCAGTACTAACTTTTATTTTTTGCGTTTTCGAAGCTTCTTTTTCAACTTCTTTAGCTTCTACTTCAGGTTTCTCTTCATCTTCTAATCCTTCAAGTCTTTCTAAAGGTATTTCTTCTTCGCCTGCAGGACTTGTTGGAGGACCTTGCAAATATCTCAAATTCTTTAAAGCTTTTGGATCATCAAACCAAAAAATAACATTTTGTGCTTTTTTACTTCCTTTCATATGTTTAAACATCTCAACCTGTTTTAGTCTTTCTTCAGCTTTTTCTCTTGTTGGATAACATCCCATACTTTTACCGGCCTCCGACATAGCACACCATTCATTTCCTTTTTGAGCAATATACGCTTTTTTGATTGAAGCGATTTTTGAAGAAATCTCAATTCCTCTTTCTTTTAATTCTTCTAAAAGATAATCTCTATGATCTAAATCAGGATAGTAAAAATACATATTCCCAAATCTATATCTTTTATGTGAAAATTCTTCTATTGCTATTTGATATGCTTCATCTGGAATATGTTCTTCTTCATCTATTAATTTTTCTACTCTATTTACAAACAAATTTACAAATAGAGCTTCCATTTCTTCATATGTTTTTATATCTGGATATGATTGAGAAATTCCTACTTTCTTAACAGCTTCTTTATTTATTTTCACAGTCTTTGCAATCCTCTCTAACTGCCTCCGACTATAAAACGCTCCACATCTACATTTAACCTTTCCAAGTTTCTTTAACGATTGTAAAGAAATATCAGAACCACATACATTACAAGAAGCAACTACCTTAATAGTATTATCTTCAAACCAAAGCGAAGGCATATCTTTAAAACTAATTTTAGAACGATCTGGAACTGCAGCAACAACTTCTCCTACTTTCCCGTTATATTTTTCGTTAATACCTCCTTGAGGAATTGCTACTTGAACAATAGCTCCAGGAGTGTGAGAAGTTTTTTTAGATACTTTCATCTCATATTGAAATCCTGGAGGAGGTGTTAATTTTTTAACTTTTTCTACAATTTTAGGATATTCTCCCGCTAAATAATCTGTATCAACAATATCTCCCCACTCAAGTTCTTCAAATATACCTTTACCAAACGATTCTGGAAGATCAAAAGGAACATCAACTTCTTCTTCAGTTTCTGAATCTATCACTACAATACTCCCACCAGCATCATTATCATCTACCCATGCGTAGTATATAACAGTATATCCATTTGGTAATTTCTCCTCATCAACAACCCAATCATTAGAACTTGCTGTTTTCTTCATCCCCCTTATATGGGCTGATTTAAGTTTTTTCTCTTCAACAACAAAATGTTCTTCTCCTCCCCACATTGGCTTAACTTTAAATGTATTTTCTCCAGTTTTAGGATCTTGACTTTCAATACCTTCAACAAAAACATGCTTAAATTTTCCTGGCTCATATTCATACATAGCGGTGCCTCCAGGAACAATTGCTTTTTTTGTTATAGATGCTTTTACTTGTCTTATGATTTTATCATTTTCATCAACATTCACCACCAACCAAGACTCTTCTTCACCATTTGCATTTTTAATTGTTTCTTTTACCCAAATCGAACCAGCATCAATTTCCGTAGGATTTTTTCTATATAAATCCCAAGAAATTTTTGTAAACCCCTCTTCAGTGAATGGAATAGCACCTTTCTTTCGTAAAGAAATTACTCGTTGTTGATATTTAATTTCAGAAACAGCTTTTTTTGCAAAACTTGGAACTTCGTTTAAACGTCTGACTTTGCTCAAATAACTCTTTTTTATTTTATTCACTTTGTTACCTCCATATCTACAGTTTCTTCTTCCTCTTTTTTAAGACATTCCTTACAAACTTTTTTCCCACTAGTGCTTTCATATAAAACTTTAAATTTTTTTCCACATTTTTCACACTTTATACAAGCCATAACACCTTTAGCTTTCTTCTTTAACATAAAATTACCTCCTAAAATATAAAAATAAACCAAAGATTTTTGATCTTTAAATACTTGCTTCTATTATTATTATAGGACTTTTTGAGGAAAAGCGTAAGGGAAAACAGACTTTAGTAGGAGTTTTTAACTAAAAATTATAATTTTGTTAATATTAATCAATTTTTTAACAATCTTTTCTTCACTATTTAAAATATCATCTTCCCAAAATCTTAAAAGAATATAATTGTTTTCTTTTGCTAATTTATTATTTTTAATGTCTTTTTGTTTCATTTCTAACTGCATTTTGTTTAATTTACTAAACTTTTTAGGATTACCATGCCAATAGTCTCCATCTACTTCTATTAAGATATTTGTATTTAGAATATGAAAATCAAATAAATGATTTCCTAAACGAAATTGGTGTTCAAAAGGAATATTTAAATCATTAAGAATTTCTTTCATTTTAAGTTCAGGCTTAGTGTCTTTATAAGGGCCGCGTTGGGTTTGTATTCTCTGTATTGCAGAAACACTCATTTTTTCTTTTGTTTTTTCAGTACTTTGAGCTTCCTTTCTAGATCTCAAAATTTTATCATTCCTAAAAACAATATTCCTAATAACAGAAGGACCACAATTCCATCTTTTGGCTAAAGTAGCGCAACTAATTTTTTCTTTTTCATACTGTTTACAAATTTCTAATTCTTGCTCTTTTGTAAACTTTTTACAACTACTATCCTTCATTTTTTGTTTTGTTTTTTCAGAATAAATATAAACACCTTTTTTTCTTTTATTCCAAGGGATTTTTCCTTTTCCTCCTTGGTTTTGTGGACTTCTTTCTTTCAAATGTTGTATTTGTAACCTCACAGAATTTAAATTATTCAAACTACCATTCACTATATCAAGACCTAACAATTCATCCGCAGAAATTTGGAGGTATAAACACAACTTTTTAAGCGTAGACAAAGAAGGATACTTTGTACCATCTTCATATTTCTTTATAAGATTTGGATCTATATGTAATTTTTCTGCCATTACTTTTTTCTTATGAAAAGGGGGTTTCATTTGCTCTCTTCGTTCTCTAAGTAGATCATTATTAATTATTTTCCAACCATCAAATTTATCTTTTATTCTTTTTGTCATTCAATTTCTCCCGTATCTTTCTCATATTGAGTTCTATTTGAAGGGTCACTATATGGTTCAATAGTATTACCATCATCAGGAACTTCTTCTTCTTTACGTCTAAACCCAGAAATATTCTTTTCTTCTGCTTTACTATACTTTTTCAAAGTCTCAAAAGACTGATCAAAATGTTTCTGTTTCAAAATAACTTTATCATTTTCATCCAAAGACTTATCCTCAATAGCAAAACTCGAAGCCGTTATAACTAATTCTTTTATAAGAGCACCAGTAAAACCTTCTGACAAAAAAGTTAATTTCTCCCAATCTATATTTTTAGTTTTCAAATCTTTACAAAAACGTTTAAGCATTTTATAACGTTCTCTTTTCTCAGGAAGATGTATTTCTATTAATCTATCAAATCTTCCAGGACGTTCTTTTATTGCGGGATCAAGCATTTTTGGATGGTTTGTAGTCATTATAATCAAAACACCTTCATTTTCTACAATACCGTCAACTTTATTAAGAAACTCTCCTAAAACAGTCGAATTATTACCTTGTGCTCTAGAAACACCGTAAAAATCAACATCCTCCATAAACAAAATTGTAGGAGCGAGTTCAGTAGCTAAATCAAACAACATTTCAATACAATACTGTTTATTTTCATTGAAATGTTTAGGAGTTACCCAAATAAAAGTTACACCTTTCATTGTTGAAGCCAAAACCTTTCCTAAGAGAGTTTTTCCAACACCTGGTGCGCCTGGCAATAAAATTCCTCGTTTTGTAGGAAGTCCATTTTTACGATATATTTCAAAATTTGCTAAATATCTTTCAATGTTTTGTTTTATTTCATTTTCCAATTCCTTAGGAAAAATAACATCCTTCCAACTATACTTCCTTTTTAATTTCAAAAACTTTCCAAAAGGAGTAATATTTTTTCCTTTCAAAAAATTAGCATTTCTAATAAAATTATCTAAATCAATAATAAATTGAGAAGCCTCTTTCTTATTCTTATCAGCAACACAAATAGAAATATCTCCTGCAGTAATACCCCTCTCAAAATCAATAGTAATTACAAACTTCTTACCATTCTTAGTCAAAAAATAATCACCTAAAGTAACAACATCAACAGTTTTATTAATATTTATTTCAACTTGTACATGACTTGTTTCGCTAATATATCCGTCTCTAGCATAAGAAGTAAGATATTCAATAATAATATCCTTATCTTTTTCCAACATTTCTAAAAAAGAATGACATACAACTGGCATTTTAAACATTGGATATATCTGCTTCGTAGAAAAAACTTCATCAGTTTTGACGTTTAAAAAATTAGCTATTATTTCATTTTTACGTTGAGGTTCAATGTGCATTGCTTTTTTTACTGTTGTTTCAAATTCACCTAAAGAAGATGAAGCAAGTTTTTTACTTTTTCTATTTTTTTCTTCTTTTTTACTTTCCTTAACTATATTTATTTTATTCATGGGAATCATTATTCACCTCACTTTTCCAAGTTATTGAACCAACAACAAATAATGCAGCATCTTCTAATAAAGAACTAACATAAACTGGAACTTTTGCAACATCTGTTAATGGACTTTTTCCTTCGCGAATTCTTTTTTGAGCACAAGAAGGGGCCACTACTTTTGACAAAACATCTTCAAAAACTTCTTTACTTACAAAAATTGCAATAGGTTTCCTATTATGTTTTAGTAAAAGAACTCTTTGTTTTGCCATAGCATCCATTAACATATCATTCCCTAAAATAGCATCTCGAGCTTCTTTAAAAAATTTCTCCAAAAGAATTCCTCGACTTTGTAATCTCTTCTCTACTTGCTTTTCAATCCAATTACTTAGAATCGGAATTTTCATTTTTTCTCCTCACAAATTATAATAGTTTTCAACCTATCTTTTACAACTCTTTGATTATTTAAAACATCATTTTGCCAGAACCTTAAAAGAATGAAATTATTGGTTTTTGCTAATTTTTCATTTTTAATATCTCTTTGTTTTTGTTTTTGCTGTCTTTTACTTAACTTCTTAAACTTTTTAGGATTACCATGCCAATAATCTCCGTCTACTTCTATAAGAATATTAGAATCTGAAATACGAAAATCAAAAAGATGATTACCTAAACGAAATTGATGTTTAAAAGGAATGTTTAATTCATTAAGAATATTTTTCATTTCGAGTTCAGGCTTTGTGTTTTTATAAGGACCTGAGTTGTTTTGAATTCGAAGTAAAGCACTTTTACTCATTTTTTTCCTTGCTTCTTCAGAACGGGGACGACTATATTTAGCAACCCTTTCATCAGTTTCTTTAGTAAGATTTTTATTCCAAGCTTTTTGTCCTTTGGTTGCTTCACTATGCGTTCTTAAAATATATCCATTTCTTTTAAGAATATTACTAATAGTTGTTCCATCACAATTCCATTTTTTGCCCAAAGTCATAATATTCGGTTTCTTTTTAGAAAAATATTCATTACAAATTTGTTGTTCTTGTTCTTTTGTAAATATTTTCTTTATTTTTCTCAATTTTTCTTTATGTTCTTCAGATTGAGGACCTAATTTTTTACCTTTTTTCGAAATACTTATTCTTTCTTTTGTGTTTTCAGAACAAGGAATATCTTTATTCCAAGGAATTTGTCCTTTTAATTTTTTGCTTATTTCCCTTTTATGTTTTTCTGTTTGTTTATATCCTTTTTTTGGCATCGTTTATTTTCACATCCTTTTATCTGTTTCTTTAAATAATATTTTTATTCTTCTTTTTTCTTTAGTTCCCCCAAACGCTGATCTATCACTTCAAGAATTTCGTTTGCAAATTTTTCATCTTGAAATAAAAGATTTAACAATTTCACAAATTTTTTAACCAAACTTTCATCGCAAACAGTAATGATTGTTTCTCTATCTCCAACAATTCTTTCAAAATGTATCCAGGGCTTATTATGTTCTTTTGCTAATTTTTTAGTTTCATATGCTCTTGTTATTGAAACAAGTCTCCGTCTCGTTTTTCCCTCAATCACAGAGTATTTATACAAAATATCCCCCAACCTTCGTTTCCCACTATCATCGCGGTTATTACGACCTGATAAAGGATTTCTTAGAACATTGAACCAAGAAGCAACTTGTGATTCGAAATTTTTAAAAATAGTATTTCTTTTAGCCATTTATATTTCCTTTTATACAACTATTTACCAATTAATGAAATCGTCTTTTTCTTCATCTAACTGTTCCGTAAACCCCTCTAAAGATGTTTTTATTATATCTTTATCTCCATAACAAAACATCCTATCGTCAACAATATCACCTTTTTCATCAAAAACAACAAAGGTGCCGTAAAACAGTACATTCCTTTTGTTTCGCTCTACAAATCTGTTGATCGCTTTCACCAATTTTTCCGTTTCCGTTTTATCTTTTTTCTCTTTCATCTTTATTCACCTCCTCCTACTATACTTTCTCCTTTTTCATTTAAATAAACTTCGAACATCTTATTTGCATATTCTGCCAATACAGAATTGTGTGTAATCAAGATAATTTGACGTTTAAATGTTTTAGATAACTCTATCAAAAACTTTCCAAAATTAGAAATAAATTGCTCCGAAATCATTTTTCCTGGCTCGTCCAAAAACAAAGGACCAGGAACATTTGCTAATTCGAGAACCACTAATCGTAAAATTATAGAAATTATGTCTACTATACCTCCTCCATATGTATCTAAAATATTCCCTTTAATCCTTTTTTCGGCTTCAACCCATTCTAAATAAAAATCAGCTTCGATTTGGTTTCTACGACTTACAAAATCAACCTTAAACTCTATACTTGAGTCCTCAAATACAGATCTTAATCCGTGTGTAACTAGTAATTCAATTTCATCTTTAATTTTTCTACGAGCAATTACACTTGCTTTTTCAAACAAAAGATTAATACCTTCATAAATATCTATTTTCTTTTCATTTTCTTTAAGTCTATTAGTTGTTTCATCAAGAACTCTTTTCTTCTCTTCATAGCGTCCTTTTACACGTTCTAATTTTGAAGACTCTGTATTAAGAAGATTTTTTAATTGTGTGAATTTATTCTTCATTTACAATTCCCTTTGATAATTTAGTCTCAATTTCTGATAATTGAGAATTTATCGAATCTTCAAGTTTTTTAATTTCGCTCGACAAATTCTCAGGAGTATAACCCAAATCTTTAATTTGAGTAATTAAATCATTACGTTGTTGTCTCAAGCCTTTTAATTGTTCTTCTTTACGTATCTTTTCAGATTTAAATTCTTCAACTTCTGCTTTAAGCTTTTTTAATTTCTCCTGGTTATCCATTTTTCACCTCCATTCCAAACCTTTCTAAAACCAAAAACCTTTTTAAAAGTAAATGCCAAATAAATATAGGAAGTAGTTTGGGTTTTGTGCGTATTCTTAGCTTAATATATTCCTCAATTTTTAAATCGTGTTCACAAATAGCCTTAGAAACTTCTCTCTGTATAATATCCATTTTTATCCTCCTTAACTTTTAATTAAACTTAAAAATTCTTTTTTACTTTTCTTCAAAACAAAACTATCTGGATCTTCATCTTCAGACAATTCAATATTTTTAATTTCTATATTCATTTCTTGTAAAATCTTAAACGCTTCAGTAGCTACTTTTTTTCCTGCTTTATCAGGATCAAAAACTGTAAATACTTTGTTTATATAACGACATAACAATCGCGCCTGATCAGATGTAAATGTAGAACCACTAAGACCAATAACATTAGTAATCCCCTCTTGATATAATCTCAGAACATCAAATTGACCTTCAACCAAAAAAGCATATCCAGCTTTTTCTATCTCTTTATATGTTTGAGATAACCCATACAATACTCTACTCTTTTGAAAAATAGGAGATTCTTTTGAATTCCAATATTTCGGAGTCTCATCAACAAGAGTTCTACCTACAAAACCAATCGGATTTCCATAGATATCAAAAAATGGAAAAATCAAACGATCACTCAAATGCCATTCATAACGAGAATCTTCAGGTGCATATCCTAATTTAAAAAGATCAGCTGTTTCTTTAGTAATTACTCTATGTTTAAGATACTCTAAAGCTTGTTTAGATTCAGATAACTGTTGTTGAAAATATCCTAAAGCAATTTTATTTGTTTCTATTAAATGTTCAATTTCTTTAATCAATTATTCTCCTTTAAAAGTAAGTTTTTATAATATTGTTATTGTACAACATACCCCCATCCACATAAAGGACAAATTATCCGTAAAAATCCTGTTATGCTTTTATCCTTTACCAATACTTCATATTGTTTTAATTTTACTTTGTTATCTATTTCGTCTACACATCGAATAACAAGATTCTTACATGGACATGTTTCTTTAAATTTTGTTTTCATAATTTCACATCCTTTTCATATTTTTTTGTTCAATTTCTTTAATCATTAAACATTACCTCGTCAATTATAATAAGCGCTTCTTCAATAATTTTATCATCAACCTTTTCTTCTTTCGCTATCTTTAATACTAAACTTTTCGCATCGTGTTTTTCCAAATCACCAGTTTTCTGTGAAAGAGTTTTCATAAACTCTAAAATCTTTTCAGATGTTTCTGTTCCCAATTTAGTAACAGTTTTAAAAACATCTTTAGAAGGAACAACACATTTCAAAGGAACAATTTTATAGTCTATATTTTTCTTTTCTGGAAAACGATGATCTATATTTAAAATACACACAGACGGAGGAAAAACTCTCTCAATATTTTCTACGCGTCCCAAAGAACCTGGATTAATAAACAAAGTATTATTCACTTTTTGCGGTTTCCATCCAGGATGATAATGGCCAGATAAAAATAAGTCGGCTTCTGTTTTAATATCTTTTATTAAAGTATATTCGTCAAAAAAAGGTTTATCAACAACCATTCCATGAACTGTTTCTATTAAAATACAATCTTTATCACATTTTTTTACAAAATAATTTTTTGGATTTTCATCTAACCTATAAGAATGATTAATACCAACAACAAAAATATTAGACCAAATTTCTGTAGGAATAGATCCTAAAAGTTTTACTGCATCTGCTGCAATCAATACCCCTAAAGCTGTTCGTGAAATAGTTTTTTCATTATAACCAATAACATCGTGCGATCCAGCTATAGCATATATTGGAACTTCCCAAGACTTAAAAATTTTAATATATTCAGATATAAGAGATTTCGAAACATCTGGACTATGAAATATATCTCCTCCATGTATTACAACATCAATACTATCGTTTTTGATAATTTGCCCAATCTCATTATGTTTATTTCTCAAAGACTCAGAATAATTATCAATACGAGATACAGGATTATTTCCTCTTATATGTGGATCAGTTATAAAAAGAATTTTCATAATTTCCTTTTTTGTATTTTTGAACAATGATATTTTTTACCTCTCAAATGGCAATGAGCGTGATTTTTTATTGTTTTCATATTCCAATCAATATATTTATAAGCAGTTCTTCCAAACAACTCCATTATTTTATCTATAATATAAAACTTTTCTTCATTTGTAAAAGTCTTATGGTGTTTTCTCAATACTGTCATAGGGCATTTACAAGTTTTACAATCAGCAATCCAAATTAAATCATCCTCATAATACCAATGCGTTAGTTTTTCTGCTTTACAAAGTTCACATTCTTTCTTCTTTTTTTTCATTATTTTTGCCTTTACATTTAAACCAATGATCGTGTTCATCTCTTGTCATATTAGGTCCTGGAAACTGATAATAATAATCTCCAAAACGCTTTCTATCAATCCAAAAAGTAAATCCATGTACTTCAACCTTAATATATCGAAACCTTGCCCAAAACAATCGCCAATAATATCTTAATTTTGTATATCTCCACCAATGAGCAAAACCAAAATATTTAAGACGAAAACTAACAGCACAACCACAAGGACAAACTAATCCAATTAACTCTTTTTTATTTTTCATATTCTAACTCCATTCCAAAACTATCTACTTTTGTTTGTAATTCTTTACGAGACGCAAAGTAATCAGATAAATAAACTATTAATTCAGGAGTAGTATAATCGTCTATTGATTTTACAGCTACATCTGGTCCCCAAAAAGCCATATGATATTTTATTAACTCAAAAATTTGTTGTTGCCAAGGTTTTAATTCTTCATTAGGATAGGTTTCTTTATAAAATTTTTCAACTAATATTGGATGATCTGTATAAGTTTTATAATCACTTCTTCCCTTTCCTCCTTTAAAACCATCATGCAAAATACACGCAGCAATAATATTATCATAAGTACTAATAATTGATACTTGATTATTTTCCATATATTTAAAAGCGTGCATAAATCTAATTGCAAACCAAACTACTCTTTTTGTATGTATAAGTAAACCACTTTTAACATTAGCACATATAGGATGATATTTACCAGTAGTAGCTGCGGGTTGCGTCCAAAAATGTTCAGGAAATATTTTCAATACTTTCTTAACCCACTCTCTTTTTTCTTCATTTTTAATTAACGCTAAAGTTTTTTCGAAGACTTTTTCTTTACTTCTGTCAGATAATTTTGACATTTCTCCTCCTTTATCCAACGACCTCCTGATTGAGAACTCCAAACTTTATGATAATTCAAATACATAACAAAAGCAAGCCAGAGTTGATTAATAGAATTGCACCAAACATCATAAACACGTTCACCTTCACTATCCCATATACGCCCTAAAAATTTGTTTCCTCCAATTTCAGGAATTATTTCAAAACTATACAATTGCTTCCAATCTATCATTTCCTGCAGCTCTTCTTGGGTGGGGAGCCAAGTAAGATTTTTTGGATATATACAAACGTTTCCATTAATTTCTGGACAATAATAATGATCTGAAAGTCTAATTAAACATTTATGCTTTTTACAAACATAAGAATCTCGATAATCCATATTTGAAAGGAAATCAAATTTTTTTTGAATCTCTTCTGCTTTTTCACACATCACCCAATACATTTTATCTTCATACCATTTCATTTTATTTTCCCCTATATCATTTTTTCTATAACATTCTCAGATAATGTTTGATTACATGTTGGACAAACTTTTAAATCTGTTAAAAACTTTTTTAATTCTTCAACTTTACTACCAACAGATATATTTAAATTTTCAACATTTTTTTCACATTTTTCAACTTTTTCAAAAATAACTAACTGTTTTTCAAAATCACAAACCCTTTTCAAACATTCTAAATCAGATTCAATAGAATCAAAATTAGTTTCTTGACTAACTAAAATCTGAAGGTACTTTATTTTAGTTTGTAATATCTCTTCTTTAATGTTAAGATCAATTGTTTGAACACTTAATTCTTTAATTTTTTGAAACAAAATAAAATCTTTCTCAATCGTATCAAAATTAATAGTACCAACTATTTCAAGATTTTCAAGATCCTTTTTAATCTTTTTACCTCTTTTTACTACATCATCTAAACTATTTTTAAAACCTTTTAATTTTTCCAACAACAATAAATCTTGTTCAATTTTGTTTAAGCTTTGATTTAAATCGTCCAATTCTTTTTCACATTTTGATATATCAATAAATTCAGATAATTCCTGATTTAATTTTTCAATACTTACCGTATCACTTTTAACTTCATTAGATGTTTTTCTTAAACACTTATTTGTTTGAATAATAGCGCGATCTAAAACATCAACCCCTGATAACTTTCCTAAAACTTTAGCTTTTAACGAAGGAGTAGATGACAACAAAAAAGGACCTTCAAGCTGATCTGCAAAATTCAAATCTACTTTAATAGAATCAAAATCAATCTCTGGCATTCGTAATGCTCTAATAATTTCAATAGGAACTTCTTTTCCAAATTTTGCAAACAATTCATCATTTAATATATATTCATTTGTTTTAGTATCTCCTTTAGATGAAATAGCAATATGTCGTGTAATTTCATTATTTTCAGTCTCAACACTAATAACACATTCTTTTTCATCAATATTTACAAAGTTATTACCTCCTGGAGTATCTCTTATTACTTTTTTCAAAGCCCTCAAAATAGAAGATTTTCCTGTGTTTGTTGCACCTGTTATAACATTCAGCCCTTCATCAAATTCTAACGTTGTATCTTTGTGAGCTTGAAAATTTTTAATCTGTAGTTTTTTAATCTTCATCTTCCCCTCAATGATATTTTTAGATACATTCCACCAGTACTAATAAATTTTCCCCAAAGTCTTCCTGCCCAAAATCCTAAAAGTACTGAAAAAAGTGTTACACTTGCTATAATAACAACAAATTCCCAAACAGTTAATAAAATGTAATTCATTTGATCATTTCTCCTTTTTTAACCTTCCAATCTCGATACCATTTTCTTGCATTAATAATATGAACAATTGTATAAGCAATTACACAAAGTAATAACCCATATTGCTTATCCACAAAAACATATATAAACCAAGCAGATTGACTTATAAAACCTGCTATCGGTGCCCACCAATATTTACGTCCCATTAAAATAAGAATAAGAATGCTAACAGTTCCAGCTATCCAACTCCACATTTCTTTTCACCGCCTTTTATTCTTTCCACATTATAACTAAAAAAGCAACAAGTACAATCCATAAAACTATTTGTATTCCTCCAAAGATATAAATTCCTGCTCCATACACAACTGCTTTTTGCCAAAATCCTTCTGGATTTAACAAATACTTAAATATAACAATAAGACCTACAGGAATATGACAAACAACAAAAGCACCTAAACTTAAAAGAACTTTTCCCATTACTTCTTTTAATTGTCTCAACATTTTTTTCTCCTTTCTTTATTTAAAATTTCATTACTTACCATTAATCTACATCAAAAAATTAAGTCTGAAGGAAGGAGTGCTCCACCGCTGAGCTAAGCTGCCACTGGCTGTAGAATATAGGCACTATGCATTCTTCTACAGCCTTGGCAGCCGAGGGAGTTGAACC
>JAGMCF010000186.1 GCA_023129415.1 Candidatus Cloacimonadota bacterium | reverse complement strand
ACCGACACAAAAAATGAAAGAGAAATTATTGTTAGAGAAGAAATTTTGCCAGAACAAATTATCACTTCAAAGGAATCTACTACTAAGCCAAAATCAGAATTGCTTTGGGAAGCAAGTGAAGGTTGGGCAATATGTAAAGCCGTTAATATTAGTGATGCAAATCATCATTCATTTGTAGGATGGTATGTCAATTATGAAGCCTGGGCATATTTTGGTGAAACGAATATACCAATCTGGGTATATGATATTGTAGATATTGATTATCCTTCTCAAGATATGACTTCTGATGGGATGTATATGGTTGGAGCAGCAGGTAATACAATTTATGAGTTTGAACCTTCATCTGGAAACCCTGTTTGGTCATATTCGATTGCTGTAAGTGAAACTATATATAATATTGTGATTTCTGATAATGGGAATACGATTTTTTATGTTTCAGGTGATGCTTTTGATCATATGAATATTACATCTCTTGATATAGCAACATCATCAGAGAATTGGAGTTATGAACTACCAGAAAGTGGTTATGTATGGGGTTTTACTCTTTCAAAAAATGCAGAAAGATTAGTAATACTACAATATAGCTGGGTTACTGTCTATTCAAATGATGGCATAGTTCTATTTCAAATAAATCCTGATACAGGTTCTCAAACACCTCCTGCTATTTCTGATGATGGTAGTATTTTTGTGATAGGTGACCTTCATGGTTATATGAATGTATATGAATACAATGTACATACATCAACTTATGAACACAAATGGGAATATTTGTTTGAGTGGGGTGCTTATTATGATTGGGTATCTGCCCTTGCAATTTCTGGAGATGGTTCTACAATCGCAGGAGGTTCATTACAATTTGAAGGAGGTGGTTCTTATAGTGGAGAACTTGCTCTATTCAATTTTGAAAGTAATATACCATTATGGGTGTATTTATGCACTGATGATAAAATTGCTGATATTGATATGTCTGAAGATGGTTCGGTGATTGCTGCAGCAAGCTGGGGACCTTTAGGAGATGAAAATAATGATTTCTGGATATTTTATAAAACTAGTGATATTCCTGTTTTTGAATACAATTGTGTAGGATCAACGATCGCTCTTGATCTTTCAAGTGATGGTATAAGGTGTATTGCTGGAGGTAAGGCTGTTCACTGCAGAGTAATGGGACATGGTGGCAAATTGTATTATTTTGAGGTAACTCCCATCATAGGTATTGAAGATGAAGAAAATAATATTTATAACAATTATGTTCTTTTACAGAACTATCCCAATCCATTTAGCACTTCGACCACAATTTCTTTTTCAGCCACAGATTTACACAGATTAACACAGATAAAAATTTATAATATAAAGGGGCAACTTGTAAAACAATTGTTCCCGATTTCAATCGGGATCAATAGCCAATTATCAATTGATTGGGATGGAAAAGATGAAAATGGCAAGCAACTTTCTAATGGGATTTATTTCTATTCTCTGAAAATAGGGGACAGGATTATTGATACCAAAAAGTGTGTGATTTTGAGATGATTATTTGAAGTGTGAAAAATATTGCGAGAATATAAATATTCTCGCTAAATCAATAAAAGAATGCTAAAGCATCCTATTTGAAATATCATTTAGAATCATTTATGATGCTTTCCTTGATTTAGCGTGATAGTTTACTATCACATAGTTTAGAAAGGATAAAAACCCCTATGATTCAAATAGAAAACCTGTGCAAAATCTATATCAATAAGAAAAAAGGTATCACAACAAAAAAAGAGGCTGTAATAAATCTCAATTTTGAATGTAAACCTGGGAAAATATTTGGTTTACTCGGTCCAAACGGAGCTGGGAAAACAACAACATTGCGTTGTATCTCTACACTTATTAAGCCAACCTCTGGTTCGATAAAGGTAAATGGATATGATATTCTAAAAGACGAAAAAAAGGTTCGTGCTATTATCGGATTTCTTACAAGTGATATGAAATTAGATGGCTATTTTACACCAAATTATATGCTGGATTATTTTGGAAGGCTTAACAAGATGAATTCAGATAATATTAAGCAGAGAAAAGAAAAATTGTTCTCAGAATTAGAAATGGAAGATTTCATAGATAATAAGATTGATAAACTCTCCTCCGGAATGAAACAGAAAACCTCACTTGCAATCAGTCTTATTCATAATCCTGATATAATTGTGTTTGATGAGCCAACGATTGGACTGGATGTTATCACTGCAAAAAATGTTACTGACTTTTTACGCAAATCTGCTGATGAAGGAAAAACAGTTATCATCTCTACGCATATTATGAGTGTGGCAGAAAAACTCTGTGATGAGATTGGTATTTTGATTGAAGGTGAATTAAAAGAACTTGGAAACCTTTCAGGAATCCTTTCCAAAAATAAAGCAGATAATTTAGAAGATGTATTTTTTAAATATTTAGCCTGAGTAATTCATAAACCACAAAGTCACGAAGGCACAAAGTCTTAATAATATTTTGATAAAAGCAAATATTCAAATATTCATCAGAAAAATCTATCTTATGGAACTGTTTCTATTTTTAATATTCTTCGTGTCTTAGTGCCTTTGTGGCTAAAATCCAGATTAGAGGTAAAAAATGTTTAGAGATTCTTTAATAATAATGAACAAAGAGTTAAAAAGACTTTTTACAGATAAAAAAATGATATTTCTGCTCATGTTGGTGCCTTTACTTATAGTTCCTGTAATGTATTCTGTTTTGGGTTATATGGAGAAAGTAAAAGACAAGGACATAAGCGAATATGAAGCAGATATTTTTGTATATAATGGCAAACAAAATGAAACACCTGTATTTGATAAATTCCATAATGAACTTATAGAATTTAATGCTAAGTTGAATATAATTCCAGATGAGCAAATTGATATATCAAAAGATTTAATAACAGAAAAAGAGTCAGAATTACTTATTGTGTTTCCAGATAATATACAGAAAAAGTTTGAAGATATGAACTCATTTGATATTCAATTGTATTATAATGCCAGTTCTGATTATTCGTCTCACATATATAATAGAACAAGGAATTCATTTGATGCAATTGGTGATACTCTTATTGCTGAGAGATTGGAAAGAATGAAACTACCCACTGAGATTATCAGTCCTTTTACAATAAATAAAACTATTACTCCAGAAGAAGCCAACCTGGCAAAGAAAGGAAGTGTTGCAGGAAAATTATTAGGGATATTGCTCCCTTTCTTTATTCTAATATATCTTTTCTCAAATTCTTTTACTGTTGGCACAGATACTGTTGCTGGTGAGAAAGAGCGAGGAACTCTTGCTATTCTACTGGTGAATCAGGTTGATAGACTTTCTATAATAGTTGGGAAGATGCTTTCTGTAATGTGTGCTGCTTTTGTTGGGGCTGCAAGTTCTGTAGCTGGACTAATTATTGGATCCCGTTTTTTTATCTCAATGTTTGGTGGTTCAATGAAGGAATTAGAAGGTTTTGTATTACTCGCAAAAGATTATTTGCAATTTGCGATAATAATGATCCCTATTGCCATGTTGATTGTAGCAATTGTAATGATTATATCAACTTATGCCAGAAATATCAAAGAAGCTCAAGGTATTATCATGCCTGTATATTTTGTTGTGATGATTATTGGAGTTTCAACAATGAGAATGACTGAGACTCCCTCTCTATGGATGATATATACTCCAATTTTTAATTCTCTTATTGCACTTAAATCAATTTTTATGCAAAATGCAATCTGGGGAAATGTATTGATTTCTGCATTCAGTTGCCTTATCTTAGCAGGGATTTTGATTTTCTATATGTTGAAAATGTTTAATGATGAAAGGATACTGTTCAGGATTTGAGGATAACAAATTTTATAAAGTGGACTACCAAGCATACCTTTATATTTAAAATATTTATTGTATTTTTGATAATAAAAAATCTTGATTATATTTTTTAATATTTAATTAGTTGGTATTGTTTTTTTTGTCTATTATTATATCTATGATGCAATCTAAATAAATCCAATAATAATATGCCAAAGATAAAAGATATTCCAAAAGTTAATAGACCAAGGGAAAAATTTTTAGAAAAAGGTCCTGATGGTCTTTCTAAGAGTGAACTTCTTTCAATTCTTATTGGAAGCGGGATCAAAGGAAAGAATGTTAAGAAACTGTCTGAACAGATTATAAGAAAATTTGGCAATTCGTTTTTAGATATAACAGTTGATAACTTGCTTAAAATTAAAGGGATAGGAAAAGCAAAGGCTCTTCAAATAGTTGCAGCAATTTCTTTAGTTAAAAGGTTTTATGATGAACAAAAACCTATAGAAAATATCATTTTATCTGCTGCTGATGTTATTGAATTAAATAAGGATTTAAAGGATAAGAAAAAGGAGTATTTAGTTTGCCTTTTCTTAGATGCACGAAATTCGCTCATAAAAAAAGAAGTTATTTCAATTGGTATTCTAGATAAAAGTATTATTCACCCAAGAGAGATTTTCGGACCTGCTATTGAATTAAGATCAGCAGGTATTATACTCTTACATAATCATCCCTCAGGTGAACCAAATCCCAGCAGTAAAGACATAGAAATAATTCACAAAATTGTTCAAGCTGGCAAACTCTTAGGTATAAAGGTTATTGATTTTATTATCATTGCAAAAGACAATTCATATAGCTTTTTTGACAGCTTACAACCGGAAGAAGATAAAAAAGTAAATTATATATCAGAAGGTACTCAATTGTCTTTATTTGATTTACTAGAAATTGACAGACCTTCTTATACCCCTTTAATTAAAAAAAGTCCTATAATTTTTAGAAACTCTATTCCTGAAATTCCATCTACAACTTATGGAACATTTTCAATTTTTAAATATCCAGCCAAATTTATACCTCAAGTAATCGCTTATGTATTAAAGGAATATGCAGAAAATGGTATGGAAATATTCGATCCCTTTGCTGGCTATGGAACAGTTGGATTAGTTTCAAGGATATATGGTTATAATTATGAGTTATGGGATTTAAATCCAATAATAGAAACAATCCATAAGACTGCATTAATCACAAAGCATGAAATTAATATTTTAGAACTAATAGAGAATATTAGGCAATCAAAAAAAGAATTTGTACCAGATTGGTCAAATTTAGATTATTGGATTCCAGAAAAATTTTTACCTTTAATATCAAAATCATGGGGTTTTGTACACTCACAAAATGATGAAATAAAATATTTGCTAACAATCCCTTTACTTAAAACAACAAGATATTTTTCGCATAGTGATGAAAAAATACATAAGTTATATAAATCAAAATTTTCTAAACAAAAAATTGAAAATCTCTTTCAAGATGACTGGGAAAGTAAATTTTATAATATGTTAAAAAGAGAAGTTACTATACTTATAAAAAAAATTGATGAATATGATAAGTTAAATCCCCAAGATGTTAAATATAAAATAATCGCAGGAAAGGACATATTTGAAAATAAATTAGAATCCAATAAAAATATCTTAATTACATCACCACCATATTTACAAGCTCAGGAATATATTCGATCAACTAAACTTGAGTTATTTTTTTTAGGATATAAAGAAAACTATATAAAACAGCTAAGCAAGAAAGAAATACCGTATAATAAAGTTAGAGAAATTGATATTTACTCTGAAAAATATTTTCAATACAGAGAAAAAATACAAGAGAAACATCTTATAAGATTATATGATCGATATTTTCACTCCATTCTTAATATTTTTCATACATTAGGAAAAAGTATCACAGACTATATGTTTATATTTGTAGGGTCTGCTAAAATCAGAACAACTCCAATACCTATAGATGAAATAATAATTGAACATCTAAACAAATTTGGATGGGAACATGAAATCACTCTTGTTGATAAAATAGTTTCAAGGGTTATGTTTCAATCAAAAATAAATCCTGCGTCAAAAAATGAAGATAGTAGAATTAAAACAGAGAATTTAGTTGTATTAAAAAGGAGTTTTTAAATGAATTTTATTTCACAACAAAATAAAGATAATATTAATTTATATTTTTCATATTTAAGAGCTGTATGCGCCCTATCAAGATTATTTGGTGAATCAAATGTTCCATACGTATACTATCGTATATCAGAAAATATTTTTTGTAAGTCTTTTAATGCTCAAAACTTATCCAGATCTGATTTGGCATATGATGCGAAAATTGGAAAAGTTGGAATTGGACTAAAAACTTTTATATCACATAGAGGAAAGTCACTAGAAAAAATTGCTGAATTTGATAAGCTAAGTCCAGAACTAAGAGAGTTAAGTATTACAGATTTAATACTAAAATTATCAAAATTAAGGAATGAACGAATTGATTTTGCAAATAGAACTTATGGATTAGAAAAGGGGATTTATCATTGTGTGGCTCGTAAAGAAAATTTAATTCAAATTTTTGAAACAGATTATGATTATATTGATTCAAATTCTATTAAAATAATTAAAAGACATAAAACTAGTTTACATTTTACAGATGGAGTAAATGAATATTCATTTAACTTCCCCAAAAGTACATTATTTAAAAGATTTTACACTCCAGACAATTCAATAAAAATAAAGATTCAGATACTTGAAGATCCATATAGTGCCATCTTAGAGTTATTTCAAAAAGGATTTGTTGTTAGGAAGATATTTGAAATCCCAGGTAAAGATTTTGTAATCCTTCCTCTCTACTCATTAATATTAAGTAAAGATGAAGAAAAGATTGTTCCTGAAAAAAGTGGATTAAATCAGTGGAATGCTGGTGGCAGAAAAAGAAATTTAGGTGAAGTTTATATACCAATACCAGCGATAATTCGTAAAAGTTTTCCTTACTTTTTCCCACCTAAAGATAAAATATTTAATCTACATGTTCCTACAAATGAAATACTTTCTACAAAGATTTGCCAAGCTAATAATAAAGCATTAATGACGAAACCAAATAAAGCTTTATCAGACTGGTTATTAAGAAAAGTTTTAAAATTGAATGAAGGGGAATTATTAACTTATGACAAATTGAAAATATTAGGAATTGATAGTGTTAGAATTAATAAAATTGATAAAAATAATTACAAAATTGATTTTGCAAAAATTGGAAATTTTAATGAATTCATAGATTATTGTAACTGATATATTATCAGTAAATTATACCAGATTAATAAGTTAATTTTCTAAAATCTATGAAAACAATAGAATAATGGGATAAATAATAAAAATTTTTATCATCTCATTGTCATTACCTGATATATTACTTGTTTATAATTCTTAAAAAAATAGCAAAAAGAGATTATTCAAGGATGGATTTTTAATGAAATCAAAAGAAACAAAAGACACATTAAGTAAACATCGTCTCGAAGCACTCCTTGATGGTGTTTTTGCAATAGCTATGACTATTCTCGTCCTCAACATTGATGTTCCTTCTAATTTAAAAATATCAGAACCCGGTGCTTTATTAAATGCCCTTCAAAAGATGATACCCACATTCTTTAATTATGTCATTAGTTTTATAATACTTGCTTCAGTCTGGGTTAATAACAATCATCAATTTCGTTATATCAAACTAACTGATAAGACCCATATCTGGCTTTACTTATGGAGTCTGCTGTTCATTGTCCTGATCCCTTTTTCAACATCACTAATGGGAGATTATTCTGGTTTAGTAGTTGCTGAGCTATTCTTTCATCTAAATTTATTGTGTATAGGAATTTTTTCAATAATAAAATGGAATTATATTATTAAGAATCAACATCTACTTCAGCAAGATAAATTGGACATTTGGGATATTAGAAAAGACAGAAGGACAAGTCTGGTATTTATAATAGTTCCTCTTATTGCGATATGTGTTACTTTCTTGACACCCTCATGGAGCACTTTATCTTATGTTCTTATTCCTTTTATAGCTTCAATTCTCAGAAAAAGTACAATTCGAGTTTCAAACACTAATTAGTTAAAATCATTAATATTATGCTTAAGATGAGAAATCGTCTTTATTCAAATGTAAACCAATTTTTCATGTATCTATAAAATCTGTTTTTAATGAGATCTGCAAAATAGAAGATTCTATTAAAATCCATAATAATTGGAATATTTTACATT
>JAGMCF010000185.1 GCA_023129415.1 Candidatus Cloacimonadota bacterium | reverse complement strand
TCTCCGGAACTATCTTATTAGACGGAGAAACTGACCACTCTGCCATCATAGTGGCCCTCTACGAACTCACTACCCTCGACCCAGATATCGTAGCAATTAACCAAGAATATCCTCACTCTAAAAGCAATGTTTAATTTTGAATTATTAATTTTTAATTAAAAAATGGAAGTAAGTATGAAAAAAAATGTTATACTCGATAAAAGTTTTGATTTTGCAGTAAAAACTGTAGAGGTTTATAAAGAATTGAAATTTAATAGAAAAGAATACATCCTTTCAACACAATTACTTCGTTCTGGGACATCCATTGGTGCGAATGTTAATGAAGCTACTGCAGCGCAGAGTAAAAAAGATTTTCTGTCAAAAATGAGCATTGCCAGCAAAGAAAGTCGTGAAACATTATACTGGATTAAACTTTTAAATAAAACAGGTTATTTAAACAACCAGGAATATTTCAATGATTGTAAAGAGATAATTCGAATTCTAACATCCATTGTAAAAACCACAGCCAATAATGAAAAATAAATTGATATGATAATTAATTATTTTTTAAATTTCATTAATAATTCAAAATTCAAAATTCATAATTTCTTAACTCTAATAATTTTATTGCTAATAGTTGCTTGTTCAACAGAACCACAGACAGGCTCATTATCAGGGACTATTAATTTAGAAGGTCAACAAGATCATTCCGGAATAACTGTAGCAGTTTATAACCTTGCTGAGTTAGATCAAGATATAGTTGAAATTAACGAAGAATACCCGTTTATTGGAGTTAAGATAAGTCAGACAACTGAATTCGACCACCGCTTTGGAAACTTGATAAAATACACACATACCGATGCAAACGGAAATTTCAAAATAAAAAATATCCCAACAGGCAGATATAATGTTGTTGCTATAAAAGAAGGATTTGGATTTAAATACATCTATGAAATATCAATCACCGAAGGTGATAATGATATTTCAAATGTTGAATGCTTAATTCTTAATTCTCAATTGAACTCAAAATTCAAAATTCAAAATTCAAAATTCATTTCGAATACTTCTAGTAGAAACTCCGCAGACATAACATTATACCCCGAATCTTACATTAATGCTGACATAAACGAAGAAACCGTGTTCGAAACTGATCACCATTACATCATAGAAGAAGATATTTTCGTTTTAGGTTCTTTGACTATTGAACCCGGTGCAGTTATTAGACTAAACGAAGGAGTAAAACTTATAATCTCAGGCGACCTAACTGCAATTGGCGAAGAAGAAAACATGATATGGTTTACTTCTAACGATGGTCTTGATTCCCTTATTTCCCTATATCCCTATACCCCTTATACCTTCCACAGAGTGGAGCTCACTGCAAGTGAAGCGAAACAGGTGTCTTGGTGCAAATTTGACCATGCTGGAACAGGCTTGCTCTCCAAAGTGAATGGATTTTCTATCTCAGATTGTATTTTTAGAAATAGTTCTTGTGGTTTTAAAAGTGAAAATGTAGATTCTACTTTTTGTAGTAATTTGTTGTGTAAGACAATAACGAATGAAAGTTATGCAGGAATATATTTTAATCAAGTTGCTGATGGTTGTATTGAAAAGAATGTTATTATTAATTGTGAGAATGGGATGAAGATTAAAACTTATAGCAATCCGGAAGTCAAAAATAATTATTTTGATAATTGCAATACAGGAATTGATATTTCATTTTATTCAAATCCATTAATTAAATTCAATGAAATTGAAAACTGCTATTATGGCTTAAAAACTCTAGAAAATACAAATATTATACTAGAAATGAATAATATTTTTACTCAGATAGGATTAAAGGTAGAGATACGAAGTCAAACTAATATTGTGAGTAATAATAACATCAAATCTTTAAATTATTCCATAAAATTAGATAAATGGACTGCTGATGTTTCAGCTGAAAATAATTATTTTTATACAACAAATAATACAATAATAGAAGAATTAATCTATGACAAAAATGATGTAGAACCATCACAACAGCAATTATATGGAGAAGTTGCTTACGAACCCTTTTTGATACAAGAATATTCTTATGCAGGAATACAGAGTCAATAAATGAAAAAAATAATTACAATTATCCCTGCCCGAGGTGGATCAAAGGGTTTAAAAAATAAGAATATCATAGATGTTGTTGGCAAACCACTCATTGCCTGGACAATCGAACAATCTATAAAAACAAAAAGTATTTATAAAACTTTCGTTTCTACAAATGATAATCAGATTGCAGATATTTCAAAACAATATGGCGCAGAAATAATATGGCGTCCTGAGGATATTTGCGGAGATTCCGCTACCTCTGAATCAGCTATTTTGCATGCACTTGATTATCTCCAAAAAGAGCAAAATGTAGAGCCAGATTATGTTGTCTTTTTGCAGGCAACATCTCCATTAAGAAAGCAAGATGACATTGAAAAAGCGATTAATAAAATAATTGATGATAAGGCGGATTCACTAATATCAGGTTCAAGATTTGAAGATTTTTTATTTTGGGAAGAAACAAATGGTAAATGGGAAAGTGTTAATTACGACTATAAAAATAGGGGTACCAGACAGGATAGAAAGCCACAGTTTGCTGAAAATGGGTCTATCTATATATTTAAACCGAGTGTAATTAGAAAATATAATAATAGGATTAGTGGTAAATTATCTTTATATGAAATGGAATTCTGGCAAACATGGCAAATTGACACAATAGAAGATATTGAATTAATTGAATTTTACATGAAAAAAATTGGCGTGAAGCAACAAGTAAATAAAATCTTATGGAAGGTTTACTAATGGAAGAGAAAGGTCTTTTTGGATTGTCAACTATTAATGTTGAATTAACGAGTTTGTGCAATAAAAATTGCTGGATGTGTGGTAGGAGAAAGATTGAAAGAGATTATCCTGAACTAGTAAAAGAGTATGGGCATATGGATTTTCAATTAGTTGAAAAAATCTCTAAGCAATTGCCACCCAATATAGTTGTTCAATTACACAACAATGGAGAACCTCTTGTCTATCCTCATTTTGGTGATGCGGTAAAACTCTTCAAGAATCAGATAACAAATATTGATACAAATGGAAAATTATTAGTTGAAAAATCTGATGAAATAATTGATAATTTGGATACTCTCGCAATATCAGTTATAGAGAATGATGAAGAAGGTGAAGAACAATTTGAGATTATCAAAGAATTTCTTAAAATTAAAAAGGACAGGAAACCGTTCACACTCTTAAGAATAAATGGTGATGTAGATATAAAAAAATACACAGAATTTGACATTTTAATGGCAACAAGAATATTACACGCACCAATGGGTAGTTTTAATTATCGAAAGCGGAGTGCAACAATACCAGAAATTGGGATTTGTTTAGATTTTTTGCACCATATGGCTATTGACAGAAAAGGAATTGTCTCAATTTGTGTCCGTTTTGATCCCCAAAGATTAGGGGTTATAGGAGATGCTAATAAGCAAACATTACAAGAAATTTGGAATAGCCCTAAACGAATGGAATGGTTAGAATTTCATAAACGCGGAAGAAGAAATAAAATTCCTTTGTGTTCTTATTGTCATTTTTGGGGTGTTCCTACAAGCAATATTAATATTGAAAATTTTATAAAAATTAATGTTAATGATATCTTTGACAAATAGTTCTACCTTTTCTTCTGGTTGAGAAATTTATTTTTGTAATGAAAGGATATATATGCATGAGTTAATAAGGAATAGAATTCAGGAAAGTATTTTATGTAAATCAAAAATCACAGAAAGTGATAATATTATTAAATTAATAAATGAAATATCTCATACAATTGTTTCTGCCTTGAAAAAAAATAATAAGGTAATGTTTGCTGGAAATGGTGGTAGTTTTTCAGATGCATTCCATTTAGCAGGAGAATTCGTAAGTAGATTTATGTTTGATCGGGACGCACTACCTGCTTTAGCATTAGGAGGGAACAACTCGATACTTACAGCCATTGGTAACGACTACTCTTTTGATGATATTTTTTCAAGGGAATTAGATGCACTTGGTCATGAAGGTGATGTGCTGATCGCAATATCAACCAGTGGTAATTCAAGGAATATTTTGGGATTAATAAAAACAGCAAAGAATAAGAAAATACAGGTTTACGGGTTGACGGGTGAAACCGGTGGGTGCATGAAAGACTTATGTCCATGTGTTTGTGTGACATCCGAAATAACTGCTAGGATTCAAGAAGCTCACATAATGATTGGACACATAATCTGTGAAATAGTGGAACGTAAAATTTTCAAAAAATAAAAAAAATAAACAAAAGGAGTTAAAATGTCAGTATTTATTACAGGAGAAATTGGAATCAATCACAATGGTGATTTAGAAATTACAAAAAAACTAATTGATGTTGCTGCATTAGCAGGTTGTGATGCAGTAAAATTTCAAAAAAGAACAGTTGAAGATGTTTATTCAAAAGAGGATTTGGAACGACCTCGTGAAAGCCCATGGGGTACAACAAACAGGGAACAAAAGTTAGGCTTAGAATTTGGAGAAAAAGAGTATGATGAAATCAATAGTTATTGTAAATCAAAAGGAATTGAATGGTTTGCTTCGGCATGGGATATTAAGAGTCTACTTTTTCTAAGAAAGTATAACTTGAAATATCATAAAATTGCATCTCCAATGTTAACAGTAAAACCATTATTGGAAGCAATTGCTGAGGAGAAAAGGAATACTTTTATTTCAACAGGGATGAGTACAATGGATGAAATTTCTCAAGCAGTCGAAATATTTGTAAAAGCCAATTGTCCATTTGAACTTATGCATTGTGTTAGCACATACCCAATGAGAAATGAAGATGCTAATCTTAAAATGATTGAGACACTTAAAAAGCGATTTAACTGTAAAGTAGGATATAGTGGTCATGAGGTTGGATTACAAATTAGCCTTGCTGCAGTTGGAATGGGTGCTACAAGTATCGAGCGACATATAACTCTTGATAGAACAATGTATGGTTCAGATCAGGCTGCATCGGTTGAACCAACTGGTTTAATAAAATTAGTACGGGATATTCGAATAATTGAAAAAGCATTGGGAATGGGCGAAAAGGTAATTTTAGACAAGGAAGTTTCAATAAAGAATAAACTTAGACCTGTAAATTGGAGGTAGAATATTATGGATAAACTATCTATTCAGGATATATTTTAAAGTACGAAAATATGAAATTTAGAAAAAATAAGAAATAAAATGTATATGAAAAGTTTATTCGACCTTACTAATAAAACAGCTATAGTTACTGGTGCGGCTAAGGGAAATGGCTTTGCCATAGCAAAAGGTTTTTTAAAAGCAGGTGCAAAGGTTTACTTTGTTGATATATTAGATGAGAAATTAAATGATTCATTGAAGTTGGTAAATAATGATAATGCTTTTGCAATTTTTGCTGATGTAACTAAAAATAAAGATTTAGAGAACATGGTATCTAAAGTGCTTAGTGCATCTGGAAAAATTGATATACTTGTAAATAATGCAGGAATAACTATAGGCGGTGTTTCATCGGAGATTTATTTACTTGATTCATGGGATAAAACATTTAGCGTAAATTTAGATTCAGTTTTTAAGCTATGCCAGTTAGTTGGGCAAGAGATGATCAAGAAAAAAAGGGGTTCAATTATTAATATTACGAGTATTGGAGCAGAACTTGGATTCCCTGACAATCCTGCTTATGTCTCATCAAAGGGTGGATTGAAAATGCTGACTAAAGCGCTTGCAAGAGATTGGGCAAAATATAATATCCGAGTAAATAATCTGGTGCCAGGTTATATGAGAACTGATATGACTACAAAAAGCTATAAAGACAAAGGACTTTATAATGAGCGATTAAACAGAATGATGATAAAAAGATGGGGAAAACCCAAAGACCTAATTGGACCAGCTATATTTCTTGCTTCAGATGCATCGAGTTATGTTACGGGAATCGATTTATATGTTGATGGAGGCTGGACTGCAAATGGTATGGATTAGGTATATTTTGCTCAATACATAAAATCATTTACTGATAAGAAAATCAATCCGTATTTTTTGTTGCTCCTATTATGGCTTTTGCACAACTTACAAATTGGATTCAAACTACAATTAATGAATCCCGCAGAAATCCGCGTATTATCCAGATATTGATATTTTCGATTGTAAGAAGCAAACTGCAGGGAATGAAAAATTAAAAGATATTATGTTTATTCTTGTTTATCAACTAGTTACAAATATTTTCGTAACAGTCTCTAATAATAATTAAAATTAGAAATTAATGAGAAGGGGGCTCATGACATTAAGAAAAATTATAAAAAAAACAGTTAATCTGATGGGATATGACATAACGAGAAATATTGCTAATGTCAATAATGACGAATATTTATATTTAAAGTACACTAAAAGATCTATAGCGAAAAAATTATTTTTAAATATAGGGGCGGGATCTTTTTATCATAAGCATTGGACAAATGTTGATTATTCTTCTGATTGGTACTCGAAACATCAAAAAGAGCATTTTATTAATTATAATATAATGAGCAAAAAACCACTTCCTTTTGAAGATAACTCAATTGAGTTGGCGTATAGTAGTCATGTATTTGAACATGTTAAAAATGATGCTGTTCAAAGTCTGTTATCTGAATTATATAGGGTGCTTAAACAAGGTGGTGGTATACGCATAACCTGTCCTGATTCACTATTATTTTATCAATCTTTATTAAATCAAGATTTATCATTTTGGAATTGGCGTCATACATGGTTCACGGGGTCACTGTCTTCAGGGATATCCGATATATCCGCAGTTACTATCTATGACTATATTGTAAGAGAAATTGCAACTCCTTTTTGCAGATTTTATAAATACAAAAAATGGTCAATAGAACCCCAGGAAGTAGAAAACATTTTCACAACAGAACCGTATACTGACTTTTTTAATTATTTTACTAGTAAATTGGAATTTGATTCCGATAGACCTGGTGATCATATAAACTGGTGGGATGAAGCGAAAATAATTGATTTTTTGCATAATGCAGGATTTAAAAAAGTGTATCCTTCTAGAGCGAATCAATCCTTATTTGCTCCTCTTCGTAATGTGAACAAATTTGACACAACTGCTCCTCACATATCGCTATTTGTTGAAGCAAGAAAGTGAGTGTCTAATAGTGCAATAAAGTGGATAGCGCTTAGCATAGTACCGCATTTTTTTAAGTCAGAAGTGATTGTATTTTTAGGACATCATTTAGGGATACAGGAATTTATATTCTCAATCCCAAAGTGTTGAAATTTATTCCTGAAAATTGGTATAAGGTAGTTGTGTATCCTGTCTCTGAAAAATAAGTTTTTTCACACTACTCATCTGATTGAGAAATTAATAAAGAATCTTATGTTGATACAGGGCAATGGGCAGAATATAAACAGGCTTTAAAAATATTGAAACAGAAAATAAAAAATAATTAATGAAAAATGTAAAAGAAAAATTAAGAAGTAAATTAAGAGAAGATTTTTTTGAATTTCTAAAACATTCAAAAAATTATGTATCAGCAGATTTATTTATAAAAGGTTTATCAATAATAAGTATTCCCATTTTCACAAGGTTATTGGTTCCTTCTGAATATGGTGTGCTTGCCATATTTTTTTCCTTTGTTGCTATTTTTGTAATTATATCTGGTTTAGGTGTTAGAGGAGCGGTAACTAGATATTATTACGAAAAAACAGATGATTTTGATAAATATTATGGTAGTAATATAATTTTTATTATTCTATGGGGTCTATTATTAAGTTTATTTCTTTTTATTTCTCGTAAGATCTTAATCAGTTTTTTTGCAATTCCTATAACAGTCCTATATTTAGGAATAGTGGTTGCGTTTTTTTGTGCAACATTTGAAATATATCAAGCTTATCTGCAAGCCTCAAAACATAGCAAAAAAATAGCAAGGTTAAATATTTTTAAAGCTATTTTGGGTTTAATATTGGCTATTATAATCACCGTATTATTAAAAGAGAATAGATATTATGGCATAATTATTGCGCAAATAATTGTTGTATCTATCTTTTTTGTTTATTCGTTAGTATCAATTTTAAAAATATCAAAAATAAATTTCACATTTAGTTATGTTAAATATTCCTTACTCTTTGGAATACCAGTGGTTTTTCATCTTTTATCACAATATGTATTAAATAGTTTTGATCTAGTTATAATAAATCAACTGGTTGGAACTAAGGAAACTGGACTTTATTCTTTTGCATATAAAGTTGGGATGCTGCAAAATATAATATCAATGGGTATGCTAAGAGCTTGGTCTCCAATTTTTTATGAAAAATTGAATAGTAATCAATATAATGATATCAATAATTTGGCAAAAAAATATGCGAAAATCGTATATCTAGTGGCTCTTACATTAATTCTCTTTTCTCGAGAATTTGTAATTATTTTAGCGGATAAAAAATATTATGCATCATTAAATATTGTTCCTATTGTAGTAATTTCTTATGTATTCTTTTTCCTATATACTATGTATGTAAACTATGCTTTTTATTATAAGAAAACTTATCTGATAGCTGTGTTTACGATAATTGCTGGAAGTATAAATATTGGTCTGAATTATTTGTTAATCCCGAAATACGGTTATCAGGCAGCAGCCTGGACAACATTAATTTCGTATGCTTGTTTGTTTGTCTTGCATTATTTTAATGTTCGCTTTATCATAAAACCTGAAATAATTACAAGATTGAGAGTGTTATTGCCAAATTTTTTTGGAATAATTGGGTTTGTATTTTTATTTTGTTTAGTACGAGGTTATGTTACTAATTATTTTGCGTTATTAGGAATTAAGTTATCATTTTTATCAGCAAGCCTTTTATTCCTTTTTGGCAGGAATATTAAAGAGATATTTTATAAATGAAAAACTGTTAAAAAAAATCTATAAATTGAAGAATTATGAAAAAATTATTAATTTATGATCGTTTCTGTAATAAAAAATGTAATATTAGTAAAGAACAGGACTTAATTTCATTTGCGGAGCCTAATGATACTAATATTACTTATAGTAATGATTATGAAGAAATTTCTAAAAATGCATATGAATTCGTTGAAGATTTATTTAGAAAGAATAGCATTGAATTAAAAATTAAAGATATCAAGTTAAATGAAGCTATAAAAAGAGATCTATTGCATGTAAGTGGACCAATTTTAGTAATGTTTGCAATAATAAATGTTGTAAAATATTATCATACTATATATGATGAAATTTTAATTTTTACTTATAACGACTTATTAAAAACAAGATTGAAAAATTATGATAATGTAACTATTATGTATAAAAAACTGCCTCTAAAAAAGCGTCTTGGGCTTGGATGTTATAAAAACCTTTTACAAAAGGTACTTACGAAAAATAGATTATTAGAAAATATTAATAATAAAAAATATATATTATTTGCACAGCATAGAGTTACTTATAATGCGATAAATAAAAACAAAGAAAAATATTTCATTGTATTAAACAGAAATAATACTGAGAGAGTGAGAGATTTTTTGGATATGCTTAATGAAAAGAATTTTGCTTATGGATATTATGAAGGATTAAAGAATAAGAGAGTAATCTCAAATATTGTAATTTCTTACATAAATAATATTAATAAACTAGGAATAGAATCAAAATATCTTAAATACCTTGTTAAGAATTTATTGATAACAGCATTATTTAATTATTTTAGATTAAAAGAAATTATTGAGATAACAAGATTAAAAAGGATACTAATTTCAAGAGAATATGATGGGCTTTCAGATATATTATGCCAATTATCTAATAAGTATATTTTTAAAGTAGAGAATTTTCAACATGGCGGAATTTATATAGGCAATATGTCATATAATAAATTTTATGTATTGGGACAATACTTTAAAGACTTTTATATTCAAAACACTAATTCAGAAAAGAACCAGTTTGAGTTAAAAAAAATAGCTTTTAAAAAATATGATCTATTCCAAAAATGTTCTTTTATTGAAGGAATTGATGATATTAAAAATAATTATATTATCGTATCAGTTTTTGGTCAATATATATGTGCAAATATGCCCCATTCATTGAAAAAAGAATTCGCTATTTTTTTAAATAATCTTTTAGAAACAAATTCAAATCTTTTTTTATTGATAAAGGATCATCCTGATTCTACTGATGATATTTTCAAGGAAAATATTACAAATTTTAGAGTAAATATTTCAAAGAATGATTATAATATTTCATCATATTTTAAATATTCTGAATTGTCTATTAGTGTTTATTCTACTGCTTTAATAGAATCTGTATTTAATAATGTTCCGATACTTTGTTATAATAAAAAAGAGTTAATAAATAATAATTTAATTGGTAAAATCTTTCAAAAATATACAATGTTTAATATTAAAGATTACAATCGTTTATTTAAGAAAAAAACAGACTTATTAAAAGAACAAAAAGAAATAATAAAATACTATTATAATTATTAAATGATTAATAAATTCCATATTCGCTCTGAGCAATTTATATAATAGTAAATAGACATAAAAAATGAAAAATATTTTAGAAAAGAAAAATTTGGTGTCAACTTTTTCCTTCAAAGAAGACTTAATTCCCAGTCTTCTAAAATATATCATAGCAATTATTTCATTACTACCAGGATATTTTATTGGTGATAGAATTTTACTATTATGGTATTTAGTCGTTGCTTTTGCACTTATTTTCAAAAGGATTGATATTATTATAACCATATTTGTTATTTGGGCTTTTTTGTACGGGGGAGCCTATCACTATAATTTGGTTGGTCCGAGTAGGGGAGGTATATTTTATAAATATCTAAATACTTATATTTTTTTAATGCTTATAGCTGCTTATTTTTTTGCGAAGAAAAGTAAAAATGTTAAATTAACTAAAATATTAATATTCGGGCTTATGTTATGTATAATTGCTATACTTTCTGGTGTTGTAAACCGTGTACATTTTCTACGGATACTTGGATATTTGGCAGAATATTTTAAGTGGTTCTTTTTTGCGTTTATATTAGCGAGAACGCGACTCCCATTAAAAAAGCTAAGGGCTTTAGTTTTTTTAATTTTTGGTATTATTCTTATTAATTCAATATTTGGATTTATACAGCAATTATTTTTGCCATCACAAGGTACACCTGTTGGTTATGTCACATCTTATGCTGATAAGGCTTCTGGTTTATTTGGAGCTACCGCTGGTCCATATTTAACATATTTATGTATCGCTGCTGCTTCATTCTTTATTTTTAGGTATTTGTCAAGAATTGGTACATATAATTTAATTTTAGGGACCTTGTTTCTATTACAACCAATTATAGCCGAATCAAAAGCTGCGATTACAGTCGGAGGGATGTTATTCGTAATCTTTTTATTATATCTACTAATCTATTTAAAAGTATTAAAATTGGGTTTTGGAGTCCCGATTAGATATACATTGTTTATAATACTGTTACTTGTTTCACTGAATATTTATAATACGACTTATAGTGTATATGGGATTAATCCTTTTCAATATAGCTATTCATTTGTTCGAGCCAGGAATAGAATAACAGATTTTGAAAAAATTAATGCATATCGGGATGTTTTCAAGAAAGTTGCGCCAAGTAAGGAACTTGGTTTAATAGTTGGAATTGGACCGGGAAGATTTACAAAAACAATTCAATCGGCTGGAAACCCATTTGGATTTAATCCTGATAGAAGCGGTTGGAGATCATCCTCGGATTTTCGTGTTACTGAATTGTCAACTCTCATAAGTGAATTAGGCCTTTTAGGTTTTTTAATATTTGTCAGTGGAATGATTTATATGTTCCTATTCTTTTTAAGAATGGCAAAAAGCCAAACAACTGCCGAAAATAAAATTTTTTCAGTTTTCATTTCTATGTTTATTATAATCACTCTTTGGAATTCTTTTTATTGGTCTGGTATGACTTCAGGATTTTATTATTTTCCATTATGGATATTTGTGGTGTATTTTATCAAATTAAATGACTTTAATAAAGCCAAATCATCCCGAGAATTGATTGAATGAATATGCACGGTGGAAAAATCAGTGTTGTTATTCCTGTCTACAATCGCGAGAAAAGAATAAGATATTGTCTTGATTCCGTTTTAAACCAAACCTATAGTACTCTGGATATAATTGTTGTTGATGATTGTTCTACAGATAAGACCGTCCAAGTAATTAAAAGTTATTCAGACCCAAGAATTAGATGCATCGTTTTGGATAAAAATTCCGGGGCCCAAGCTGCACGTAATCGGGGAATTAAAGAAGCGAAAGGGGAGTGGATAGCGTTTCTAGATTCTGATGATGAATGGATGCCAGAAAAATTAGAAAAGCAGATTATGATTTTAAAAAAGGAAAATTTTAATCCTTGGGTAGTTGTTCATTCTAACTGTTTGCGTTATTATCCATCTAAAGGAGAGAAAAAGTTGTGGAAGTTACGTGAAATTGAAGGAGATAATGTTTATCCATTATTATTGAAGAACTCAAGTCCTATGTTTCAAGGACTACTCGTTTCTAAAATGGCATTAGAAAAGATAGGTTACCTTGATGAAAATGTGCCATCATTTCAAGAATGGGACACTTCTTTACAGCTTGCAAAATATTGCAAATTTTTCCACATCAAGGAACCTTTGTTTATCTATTATAGACACGAGGATAAGGCAATATTTAGAAATAAAAAAACCAATATTGAAGGACAGGAATACATCTTACATAAATTTGAAAATGATATTAAAAATATTTGTGGTGAAAAAGTCTGGGAAAGACACCTGATTGGTCAATTAAAAAATCGATTAAATTATAAATTTTGGAATGAATTTGATGAATTTCTTATAAGGAATCCAATTATAAATAATTATAAATATAAGATTTTTTATTTGAAAATCTGTAGATTCCTGCATATTAAACCGAGTAATTTAATTGAAAGAATAGTCAAATTTATGGTTAAGAAAGCGTTATTATTATCACCAAGCAGAAGTTAAAAAAAACCCCGAACTTCTTGAATGGGTATTGATAGAAAATTATATGGGGGAAAACGGGAAACTACCGGCAGAATAGAGCAAATGTAATTGTTTGGAGAAAGAGAGGAAGAATAAATGAGTAAAAAAAGGAACATTGTTTTTATGCTTGCGGATGAGCATGGGAAATTGATTCAGAATGAAGAAGCAGTGACAAAAGAACAATATGGTTCAAAAGATAAATTGGAAAGGTTGAACCTTAGAGAAAAAGGGTATATAGAATTCTCTAATACAGTGAGTCCAGGTGCATCTACAATACAATCAATAGAAAGCATAATGTCTGGCATTTACGCCACAAAGGCACATAAGCAACACTATCGGGCTTGGCCTTCATGGGATAGCCTTGAAAATCCAGTATTAGGAGGCTTTTTAAAAAAACATGGATATGAAGTAGTTGGATTTTCAAGTCTGTTTAATGCTAAGACTTGGCTTCCTTGTTTACATATTGATAATCCCGATCTTTATGAAACATTTTCGCCGATTAAGCGGGATATTTACTCTAGTAAGGTAACTATTACTGCTATTGATAACTATTTTCTTAATGCAGAAAAAAACAGAAAAAGTAAATTATTTATAGTGCACTCAGTTTTGATGTTCAAAGTTTGGGATGAATTGATAAACTTGTTTTTTAGGAATGGATATAACTATGATAATACCATATTCATTATAACTTCTGATCACAATCTTCCCCAGGGGTTTAGAAGATATTATTTGTATTTTTTAGCCAGATTCGGTTTGGAATTGTATCACCATACCGATTTAACAGAGTACAATACAAGAGTTATTTTCTATTTAAAATATCCTGGATCAAAGGGTATGGAGATAAAGACTCCTGTAATTGGATATGACATTGTTCCAACAATTCTTGATTTGCTTGGTCTGAAAGAAGAATGGCCAGCTAAATTTGATGGAATAAGCTTACTACCACTAATAAATAGAAAACCAGTTCCGCCCAGGCTGGTTCGCATTGATAATTTATACCCTTATCAGATTGGAAGAGAACAAGGGAGAATAACTTCCATAAGAGGATCCAAATATAAGTATATTTACCGTCCTGATCCTACCTCTTCTTACATAACTTATAGGCTTATGGAGCAGTGGCCTATGGTAATCCAAGATGAGGAGTTTTACAACATAGAAAATGATATTTGGGAGAAGGACAATTTAATTGATTCCGGAGATGTCGTCATCCAACAAGAAATTGTCAAGCACAGAAAGTTTCTACAAGAATCTAACAGTGAAATATTAAATTTCCATGTGAAGAACCTCAGAAAAGTTTTTAGAAAAAATAATCTGTCAAATGGGTTATTTAAGGGTAAGGAAAAGGGAAGAATGCTCTGCTTTCAGACTTGCCCTTTCCTCGTTTTTAAAACCATTATTCTTATATTAACTCAAGAACAACCTGAATGGGATATTGAAGTAATTGTGAAACAAAAGAATAAAAAATGGGTAGATGATTTCAAGGGAATTGAGAAGAAATATATATATCCAGATGATTCAGTGTACGACATTAATAAATTTAACGAAAATATAATGCCAAATATAAACAGTTATTATGATGTTATACTTAGTACTTCCAATTTCCCTATGGGTGATTACGGCAATATTTATGATATCACGCAATTTCCGGTTGGTGATTTGACCGCATCAATTAAAATTATGGAAAGTATAAGAAGTTCAGTGAAAGCTGTTTTTTGTATTAATATGAAATTTGTATTAGTAAAAAATTTTAGGAGAATAAAAAAATATAATAAGACAGTCAAGCAGAGGATAAAAACGTTTATTTGGAAAATACTACCCCAAAGAGTAAAAGTATATTTGATGATACTTTATATGGATGAGGTCAAAAGAGATAAAATAAATCCAGAACTTGCTAGAAGTATTATTATCAGAAAGAAATAGATATTTTATAGTACCTAAAAAGAATGTAGACAATGAAAAGAATGTTGGCTCTTATTTATAGCATAACAACAAAAATGACCATTTGAAGGAGACAAGGATGAAAATAGTATATTCATATTGTGTATTGGATATTGTACACCGAGGTCATTTAAAAATGATGTAGATTGCCAAGGCTATAGCAGGTAAAGATGGAAAATTAATTGTAGGAATTTTAACTGATGAGGCTGTAATGGAGAAAAAGCCAAAACCAATACTTTCGTTTGATGAAAGATTTGACCTGGCAAATGCAATAAAATATGTTGATTTAGTAGTTGCTCAAGAAACATATTCACCACTTCCAAATGTAAAAAAAATTAAACCTGATATTTTGATGGAAAGCGCAAGTCACGATGAAAATGCTATTGAGAAAGCTCGTGAAGTTATGGAAAGCATAGGTGCAAAAGTGGTGGTAATACCATATTATCCTTCACAATCATCAACAAGTATAAAAAATCTTATAACCAAAAATGACAAGAATCAAAAAAAACTAAATCTTAGCGGAAGAGGATGTATGAATGTAAGAAGAGTTGAACATGAGGAATTTTGAGAGATTCGTGCCAAACAATATAATGAACTCCAATGGGCAAACGAGAAAAATTATTTAAATGCTGTAGTTAAAGCAGGGGACTTCAAGCCGAATCACCTTGTTTTGGATGTAGGAACAGGTACAGGCATTGTCCTTCATGCAATCGCACCAAGAGTAAATGAGATTATCGGTCTTGATATTTCCCAGGCAATGTTAGAACACAGTAATTGGCAGGATAATAAATACTTTGTGAAGCGAGACATTCGAGAACCGTTCTTTCATGATTCGTTATTTGATAGAGTTGTAGCAAGAATGGTCTTCCATCATATTATTGAAGACACACAAAAAGCAGCTAATGAGTGTTATCGTATTCTTAAACCCGGAGGAAAGTTCATTCTTTCTGAAGGAATACCGCCAAGCAAAGAAGTAAGGGAAGACTATATAAAGATTTTTAAGCTGAAAGAAGAGAGAATTACATTTATGCTTGAAGATCTGGTGGAAATGATAAAGAAAGCTGGTTTCAAAAATATCCAAACATCCACTTTTATAATGCCAAGGATGAGTATAAATAACTGGCTTGAAAAGAGCGGTCTTCCAGCAAAAACTCAGGATAAGATTTTTGAGATGCATATTTGTGC
>JAGMCF010000184.1 GCA_023129415.1 Candidatus Cloacimonadota bacterium | reverse complement strand
TGGGATATCAGTGGTGGTCAATACTGGCAGGAAAATTACGATTCTTACGATCCATTTTCTTATGAAGACAGCCATGCTTACATTCCGGAAGAATTGATCAGCGAGATTGAAAAAATGGAAGCCGTTCCAATTCTCCTTACACCTGCAACTATCTATCCTGGTGGTAGAATGCGCAGCATTGTGATGAAAGGTATCGATCCTGATCAGAAGTTGCTTAAAATCCCAACAAAATACCTGAGTGAAAATGAAGCTCAACTGAAATGCATTATTGGCAAGAGAATGGCAGATAATTTGAAACTACAGCAGGGAGATTTTGTAACAGTGCGCTGGAGAGATAAGCATGGAACGTTCGATGCTGTGGATGTAAAGATCGCTCATGTTTTTGAAACAACCGTGCTCACAGTGGAAAACAACCAGATATGGATTCCGTTACACACTTTGCAGGATATGTTGGAATTACCGGGCGAAGCTTCCATAATTGTGGTAAAAAATGAAGACTTTGCTCCAAAACTGGCTGGCTGGGAACATAAAGATATTAATTTCCTACTGCAAGACCTGAATTCGATGATACAGGCAAAAACCATCGGTTCTTCGATCATGTATTTGCTGCTTCTTTTTCTGGCAATGATAGCGATTTTCGATACACAGATTTTATCTATTTTCCGACGTCGAAGAGAAATGGGAACCATGATGGCTCTGGGAATGACTCGATCTAAAATAATCAGATTATTTACTTTAGAAGGCTCTTTGCATGCAATCCTGGCAATTCTTCTCGGTGCAATTTATGGAATTCCTCTATTGAAATACTTCCAAAAAGTAGGAATGAACATCGGGGTCGATGCTGCAGAATTCGGCATGAGCGGATTAGATGATGCTTTATATCCGGTTTATGGCTGGAAGCTGGTTGCAGGAACGATAATCCTGGTACTGATAACGACAACCATAGTCAGTTTTCTTCCCACCAGAAAGATCGCGAAACTGAAACCTACTGATGCTTTGCGCGGGAAGATGACGAAATGAAAATGAGGATAGAATTATGTTCAAATTTTTAACAAAAGGCCTTTTAAGAGATCGCACCAGGAGCTTCTTCCCTATTCTGGTCATCTCTGCAGGAGTAATGCTCACAGTAGTAGTTTACAGCTGGCTCATGGGTTTTCTCACAATGACGATTCATGAAAATGCCCGTTTTGAAACAGGACACGTCAAAATAGTTACAAGAGCTTATCATGAAATGATCGACCAGAAACCATTCGACCTGGGCATTATTGGCATCAAAGAAATGAAAGCTGAACTACAGAAAGAATACCCTGAAATGACCTGGCTGCCACGCATCTATTTTGGAGGACTGCTGGACCTACCCGATGAAAAAGGCGAAACTAAAACTCAGGGTGAAGTAATGGGAATGGCAGTTGACCTATCCTCAAATTCGAAAGAATGTGAACTTCTGAACTTGGATAAAGCAATCTATACAGGGAAGCTTCCTCAAGAAAACAGGGAGATACTCATCAGTCATGAACTTGCAGAAAAACTCGGAATTAAGCTCAACGACAAAGTTACAATAATCAGTTCAACCATGTATGGTTCAATGGCAATGCAGAATTTCACGGTAAGCGGAACTGTTATTTTTGGAATGATGGGAATGGATCGCGGAGCTGTGATAACCGATATTTCCGATGCACAATTACTACTTGACATGGAAGATGCTGCCAGTGAGATTTTGGGATTCCTGCCCCTATACAACGAAGAACAAACAATGATCATAGCTGATAATTTCAATAAGAAATTTTCGGATGAAAGTGATGAATTCTCACCTGTAATGCTGCCACTTATTTCGCAGAATAATCTTGAGATCATGCTTTCTATGATCGATGAAAGGATGGGTATGTTCATTTTCATATTTGTTTTCCTGATGTCGCTTGTGCTCTGGAATTCCGGTTTGATGAATGGCATTCGCCGCTACGGAGAGGTCGGAGTGCGATTGGCTATCGGAGAAAGCAAAGGTCACATCTATCGTTCAATGATATTGGAGTCTCTATTTATAGGAGTAGCAGGAACGGTGATCGGCACGATGATAGGACTGATATTTTCCTACATCCTGCAATATGTTGGAATCGATATCAGCTCATTAATGAGAGATACAAAGATGATAATGAGCACAACGATGCGAGCACAGGTAACCCCGGTAAGTTATTACATTGGCTTCCTGCCCGGAGTGCTTTCCTCTGTGATTGGAGCAATGATATCCGGTATTGGAATTTATAAACGAAATACAGCACAATTATTCAAGGAGTTGGAAATATGAAAAAACACATTCACCTTGAAAAGGTTTATAAGATATTTCTTTCTGCTATACCTTTTCAACGGTTGGTTTTATTATTTTTTATTTTAATGACAAATTCCCTTTATGCTGAATTCCCGGATGGGAACGAACTTATCCGAAAAGTAGATGAAAATATGTATTCCAGAAATGCAATCTCGACCTCACGGATGATAGTGCACGGCAGAAGAGGAAGTAGAACAATGGAGATCAAATCCTGGACAGAAGGCGATAACCAGTCTTTCTCCGAATATCTTTCGCCACCCCGGGATGCAGGAACAAAAATGCTGAAGTTAGAAGATAAACTGTGGATCTACAATCCATCTTCAGACAGAACCATTCAAATATCCGGTCACATGCTGCGTCAATCTGTGATGGGTTCCGACCTTTCCTATGAAGATATGATGGAAGAAAATGAACTGACTAAAATCTATAACGCCAAAGTTACTGGTGAAGAAATTATTAGTGAAAGAGATTGCTGGATCGTTCTTTTAACAGCCAAAGTGGAAGATGCAGCCTATCAAACTAAAAAGGTGTGGATAGATAAAGAACGCTGTCTTCCTTTGCGTGAGGAGCGTTTTGGAAAAAGCGGGAAACTGCTTAAAACCACAGAGATAAAAGAAGTCTTCAAGATCGGGAAACGCTGGTATCCCCAAAACATGGTGTTTAAAGATGTTCTGAAAAAAGGCAAAGGAACAGAGTTTATCATCGATTCTATTGAGTTCGATGTGGAAATTCCAAAGGCAATATTTTCAAAAGCATCTTTAAGAAAGTGATGCTTTTTATTTTTTCAGGAATATTGAAATAGTAGAATGTGAAATATTTCATACAAAGATATCAATCTGAGAATAAAATATTATTTAAAATGTTAAAATAGAAATTATCTCTGTGTACTCTTCATCCTTCGTCCCGATTTATCGGGACTACGGAGAACGGGCATATAACTGTTTGTTTGAACAAGCTCTCCTTCAATATTATCATTTATACTTAAAGAATTATTGTTAAGAATTTGGTGCTTTTTATTCATAAAAAATTAACAACTTTTAAATAATAATTATTGACATATAAATATAAATTTAATTTGTTTTATATAAATTTTAGATATTTAATTTGCATAAAAATGTTAAGACAACAATGGTTTATACACATATAATTAATAAAGATGGAAAAGGAATAAGAAGCCCGGCAGATGAATTTTAATTTTCATATTATATGCCTATTAGGAGCTGTATAATATGCTGTACCATTAATGTCTAATTAAGTACCTAATTGTAAAGAAAAATTGGCAGTTAAATAAATATGACAATAATATATAAAGGTTGTTTATACGGTTAGAAAAAGCCGTGTTAGAAATTTTATTATGGAAGATAAACTTAGGTTCGAAGGCAAAGTTTGATTTATATTAAGAGGAGTTTCAATGAAAAAACTTATTTTTATATTTATCTTGTTTATTTATTCGTTTGTTTATGCTCAATTTAATCCTCCGCAAAACCTTGAAGTTGAGCAAGAGTATATCTACCCTTGTAATTATTTTTATTTATCTTGGGATCCTCCTGAACCAGGGGAACCCAATCTTATTAACTACAATATTTATGCGAATTGGGAAATTTTTGATACAGTACTGGTAAATATATTAACATATTCAATGGTTGATCCTGTTCCTCCTGATTCAAATGGATGTATCTATTTTTATATTACTGCTCTCTATGAAAATCCAAGTGGGGAATCACCTCCATCAAATATTGTAATGTGTAATTTTTGGATATCAGTGGAAGATTACTTTGTAGACACTTCTACAAGGTTATTAGGTAATTATCCAAATCCATTCAATAATACCACTTCTATTAACTTCAGCCTAAAAAGAAATTCTTATGTAACTTTATCTATTTACAATGTAAAAGGTAAGTTTGTAAAGACTATCTTAGATGATCAAAAACATGCAGGGAATTATAACATAATATGGGATGGTAAAGACAACTTTGGTACATCTATTTCATCAGGAATTTATTACTACAAAATGGAAACTGATAATTATTATGAAATAAAGAAATGTATATTGTTAAAATAGTTTTTAATTGAAGTTGTTGGTAGTCTAACTATATAAGCATTTAGTATGTTGCTTAGCTAATATGTAACTGTCTAATTGAACAAACTCTTATTCAACAAGTCTCTTAATATTACGAAATATTATTCAATACACAGGGAATTATTCACCAAATTTATGTGTGGGTTATATAATTAAATAAGCACCTATCCCCCTAAAGGTGGGCGGTGTTACCTCAAAATAACTTCATTAAACTTAATTTAAGATATGTAGAACGCACGAAGAAGGTTAGGACACACCGATATAATATAGCATAAAATTAATATTCGTTTATAGATAAATAAAAGAGGTAAAGGAATAGTCCAATACCCCTTTTTTTGAATGAAATGAGG
>JAGMCF010000183.1 GCA_023129415.1 Candidatus Cloacimonadota bacterium | reverse complement strand
TATATGCAATCGATGCTGCTCATATGATGGGAATTGTGGAACCACCAGAAAAGCAACTTGATTGGAGTCTCAAAGCACTGGAAATAACTGAGAAGACTACTGACAAAAAAGCAAAAAAATGGTTAGGTCCTTTGTATAACAATATTGGCTGGACATATCACGACCTGAAAGAATATGATAAAGCATTAGCATTATTTGAAAAAGGCTTAAAATGGCGTGAAGAAATTAATGATGAACAAGGTATAAGAATTCAAACATGGAATATTGCACGAACATACAGATCTTTAGGTAAGACAGAAAAAGCATTGGAAATGCAAAAAGCATTAGAAAAAGAGTATGAAGAAAAAAGTATCGAGCAGGATGGGTATGTATTTGAAGAAATTGGAGAATGCCTACTTCTTTTGAACAAAAATGAAGAAGCAAAACCGTATTTTGCCAAAGCCTATGAATATCTTTCCAGAGATAAATGGCTGGTTGATAATGAACCGGAACGATTGGAAAGGTTAAAAGAAGTTAGTAAATAAATTATTAGCACAATCAGAGCGAAAAAAAATTTAATAAAATTCTTGTCATGTTTTTAACATTTATTATTTTTTGGTTTGAGGAATTATTAAGATACTAATTTAAAAAAAATAAAAATGAAAGAAATACAAATTAAGCTGTTTAAAAATGGTAATAGAATAAAACCATTCCTAAAATGGGCAGGTGGCAAATCACAACTAATTAACGAAATAGTAAAAAGGTTACCGGACAAAATAAAAAGAAGTAAATATATTAAAAAATATATTGAACCATTTGTTGGAGGAGGTGCTTTATTTTTTCATTTAAAAAGCTATTATTCAATAGAAAAAGCTGTTCTTATTGATATAAATCGTGAATTAATTATTTGTTATAAGGTAATACAAAAAGAACCAAATCAACTAATGACCAAATTGCAAAAATTGGAAAAGCTTTTTTTAAGCAAATCTTTTGCAGAAAGAGAAGAAATTTATTATGATACCAGAGCTTTATACAATGTAAGAATGAATGATTTTGATTATGAAAATTATAATTTTGAATGGATAGATAGAGCTTCTCAAACAATTTTTTTTAATAAAACCTGTTTTAATGGTCTTTTCAGACAAAACAAAAAAGGTGAATTCAATGTACCAATGGGAAGTTATAAAAATCCGACCATTTGCCAGACAGAAAATCTATTTGCCGTTTCTAATGCTTTAGAAAATGTAGAAATAATATGTGGAGATTTTACTGAAGCGGAGAAATACATTACAAAAGAAAGTGTAGTTTATTATGACCCACCTTATAGACCATTAAATAATACATCAAGTTTTAAAGATTACTCAAAAGATGGATTTAATGATAAAGACCAAATTAGATTGGCCAACTTTTATACTAAAATGCATAAAAAAGGAGCGTGTCAAATTCTTTCTAATTCAGATCCTAAAAATGCAAATCTTGATGATGATTTTTTTGATGAATTATATAAAGAATTTAAGATTGATAGAGTATTAGCAAATAGAATGATAAATTGTAATGGTAATTTAAGAGGAAAAATTAAAGAAATTATAATAACAAATTATTGATTATTTTGTTAGCGTGACATCTCTTTAGTGAGATAATACCCCCTAACTTCATAATATATTAAACCAAAATAGTGAGGTATCAATGGAGATGTTGAAGCTGTCAAAAAAGTTAAGAAAACTTGAGAAAGGAACGCATTTAATAGTATATAAAAGTTTGAACGAAGTAAAAGTAACCGTTACACAAACAGGTAAGTATTCAGATAATGATTACGCTGTAGGTTTAATTCTGAATGATGAAGAAGAATTTTATCCCTCACATATAAGATTAATGATTGATTTATATATAAAACGTGAAAGCAACTTAGAAGAAAGTAAAAAGTTATTCTTTGCTTTAGAACAAGTTTATAATGGAAAAGATCCAAATGATTATAAAAGAGAACTTAGAAAAATAAATTTCCCAATGAAATTAGATGAAGCAGAAGTAAATCTATATTTAGCACAGCTTTTAATGATTGAACAAGATTTTAATTTTGGCCCAGGAGCACCTAAGAAAAGTAAACTAGATCCACCAAGAGAATATTTGATGCGATTTTTAAGGTGGATTGCTGCAGGAGATACACAAATTGATAGAATAATTTTTGCAGCTGCTGGTAGAAAATATCCAGCTCCTGAGAAATATGCATCTCCAATAAAAAAATGATGAAAATATGTTTTAGGGGAACTAATGAATAATATTTTTAATCATTCATTTGATTACTTAATGAAGACATTAACTAAAACAATCAAATCATATGATTATTTTGTGGATTGGAAAAAGATTTCAATAAATTTAAAGAAAATCGAAAAAATGTTAAATCTTTTAAATTATCTTATCGGTAAAGAAAATTTTGAATTTGAATTCAAAAACCTTATTAATGAATATCCTGAAATAGTAATTACTTTTCCAATCTTATTAGCAATTAGAGATAAAGAAGAAGCTATAATAGATAAAACAAGTTTGGAAATTATAGATTATAGTTTTATAAAACCATTTCTAATCAACGATGAACTTAAGGAAAAATACTATGTTTTTTTTAATAAAACGGGATTAGAAGATTTAATTAAAAATAAAAAAATTAAGAATTTGGTTGATTATGTTTTTGGAATTGAAGTTGGTATGGATACAAATGCTCGAAAAAATAGAACAGGAAATATAATGGAATCTATTGTTGAAGAATATTTAAAGAAAATATGTGAAACAAATCATAATATAGATTATATTGCACAAGCTACAAAAACGATTATTTTTGAAAAGTGGTTCCTTGAAATCGAACAAGATAAAACTAACAGACGTTTTGATTTTGCAGTGTATAATAAAAATAGTGAAAAACTTATTATGATAGAAGTCAATTATTATAGTGGTGGGGGATCAAAATTAAAAGCAACTGCTGGCGAGTACAAAAAACTATATGATTTTCTGTCAGCTCAGAATATCGAATTTATATGGGTTACAGATGGCTTAGGCTGGAAATCAGCATCAAAGGCACTTGATGAAACTTTTGAGTATACAAAAGGAAGAATAATAAATCTAAAAATGCTTTCAGAGGGTGTTTTAGGAAAGACAATTATATAAAATGAAAAATAACAAGCCTAAAGAATATAATAAAGAATATACAACCATCTGGTCCTTCCCTGAAAGAGGAAATTGGGCAACACATAATCCAAATTATCGAGGTAATTTTGCTCCTCAAATTGCAAGAAATGTAATTGAAATGTATTCTGAAGAAGGGGATTTGATTTTAGATTCCATGGTTGGAGCAGGAACAACTTTAATTGAAGCAAAACTATTGCATCGAAATGCTATTGGAATCGATATTAATCCTCAAGCGATTGACCTAACAAAAAAAGCCTTAAAATTTGAATATAAAACTAAAAGTAAACAAGAAGCTTTAGTTGGGGATACAAGGGATTTAAGCCACTTTTCAGATAATTATTTCGATCTTATTTTAACTCATCCCCCGTATTTGAATATCGTAAAATACTCTAAAGGTGAAATCAAAGAAGATTTATCAAATATTGGAAGCGTTACAAAATTTATGATTGAAATTGAAAAAGTTGCAAATGAATTATTCAGAGTTTTAAAACCAAATCATTTTTGTGCGATTTTGATTGGAGATACACGCAAAGGTCAGCATTATGTTCCCTTATCACATTATGTATTAGGCAGGTTTTTAAAAGTTGGTTTTGCCTTAAAAGAAGAAATAATTAAATCTCAACATAATTGTGTGTATTCCAGAAGATGGGAATGGAAAGCAAAAAAATACAAGTTCTATCTTATTATGCACGAACATCTTTTCGTTTTTAGAAAACCATTTAAAAATGAAAATTTATCAAGAATTCGTTGGTCATTACAGAATAAACAATTTTAATTCCATAATATATTGAAATTTAAGCAGGATGCTGGTTTTTTGAAATGGGGAGGAGAAAATAATGTCGGAAATTAATGTGGTTACAAAACAATAAAACAAAGTCTGAAGGGCATCCCAATTCTATTCTTATTTAGAGGAGAAGTTAGGATAATATACGTAAATATGATAAAAAAGTTAAGAAGTAGAATTAAGAAAATAAATTTCAATTTGATAATTCCTTTTTTCAAAGAAAATCTGTTTATGGTTTTAGCCTTTATTATTATTTTGATCATTTTTATTCTACCAATAAAACTTCCTGAACATTGTAAATTTGATAATCTCTCAACAGTATTATCTGTTATTATTGGTTCACTTTCTGCAATATTAGGTATTGTTGTAGCTATACAACTTGTAGCTTTTGAAATTTTAAGAAGAAAATTTTATTCATTTGCATATAAAGAATTCTTTAAATCAAAAAATAGCAAATATCTAATTGTTAGATTCATTATTTCAATTGTTTTATCTTTATTGACACTTTTGACTTTAGAAGAACCAGCTTCAAATCAAAACTATTTATTTACTTATTTATCGCTACTTCTCTTTCTTTATTGCTTATTAATATTGTTTCCATCAACAAAAAGACTAATACTATTATCAATATCAAAAGAGAAACTATTAGAAATTATAAATAAAATTGATACAAAAACAATTCAAGATTATAATAATACTTCTCCAAGAGAATCGATTAAGCAACAAATTGAAATAATTGAGAATAATCCAATTTATATTCTTAGTGATATTTGTGTAAGATTAATTAATGAAGAAGATCGAATGACGATAAACTTTATATTGCTTGAAATAAGTTCTAGGTTGATAAGTTTGTTAAATAAAAGCGATAAGCGTGATGAAGCGAGAAAAATAATTAATTCTTTTTTTGTTATTTACAAATCCACTTTTAGTAAAGCTGTTTATCATAAACAAGCTGGTATTATATTAACATTGCTTTATATTATTGAAAAACTGTATAATTATTGTGCTGAGAATAAATTTGTTTGGGTCTCTATGATAGAAATGGATGATGATATTGAAAAAATTATCATAAAATTAATTCAAAGGGATAATATAGATTTATCAAAGCGGGGTATTTGGCTTCTAGAAAGAGTTTTATTAAAACAATTATATAACAATTTACCACCTGAAGAAGAAATTGATATGTTATATGAATTTGATCCTGATAGAAAGGTTGATCATGACAAATCACTTCAATGGGATCATATTTGTAATCATCACTTATACATGTTTGATAAGATTATTTCAACAGCTATTAATTTGGAAAAAGCTGAAGCTGTATCAACTGGTTTAACATCTCTAGTTTCTATAGCTGATAGAGTCGATGAGTCAACTTTAGGTGACAGAAAAAAAAGTCATATTATTTCACTTTGCTATTATTATGCTAGTAGTTTGAGTATTAAAAGTGTTGATGCAGGCTTGTTAAAAAAAGTACAATACTTGATTCCATTTAATTCATTAGAGATATATTCAATAATTAATTCAGCGAAAGACTATTCAAAATCAGCATTGCAACATTTTGGAGGAACTTTTATTGAAATTGCAAGAAGAAATAACTTAAATTTATACCACATTCATGATATAGGTTCAACTGGAAGGCATTGTATATCAAAAGTCGATCAATCTGATTTCCATAAAGAAGCAACAATCTATTTAATTAATATTCTTAATGATCTCCATAATATTATGCTTCAAGGTAATCAAATTGAAAAGGAATATCTGCTTACGAAAATTCATAGTCAAGCTGAGTCAATCAGGAAATGGTTTAAGGCTGATGAAGTACAGTATAGTGATTTTCTTGCTAAGATTGATTATGTAATAGAATCGATGAATAAACATATAATTAGTGAAAGCAATAAAACAGAAAGCAATAACTGGACAAAGATAAATTAAACATATAATATCGTTTATAATCTAACAGTTTGAACACAACTTAATTACTAAAATAATCATATTTTCTTTCATCAGTTTGGCATTTTATGCCAAACCTGTTTTCTGGGTCTGTTTTCTCGTAACTCTTTTTTTCTTAATCAGTTAAACTCATTTAATCACTTGGTCACTTTATGCCAAACCTCCTACCACCCTATATACATTTTACTTTTTGTAGGATATTATTTTTATCTTGACTCAAATACCATAAAAACAGCTTCTTAAAATGATTTAAAAAATGAATGTTAATATCGCTGATGATGAGAAAAAAGTATAGTAATTGTGAAAATGAAAAATATTAATGTAGTTATGCCGGGATCGTTGTTACTGACAGGAAATCATTTGAGATATTGAAATTAAATAAGACTAAGCTTGCAAGCCAAAGGCTTACTTGCCTGCTGTAAGCAGGGCTTATTAAGTAGTATAATGTAAAGAAGCTATCATAACCAATGCTCTAATTAAATGTTGTTATTTTTTTATGGAGTGAACTCGGTATGAAAAACGATTATATTACCTAGTATAAAAACCAGCTTCTCGAAATCCATGGCAGAGAAGATATTATATCTCTGGTCAGCAGCAGTATGGATGACACCTAGACAGTATTTAACAGACAGATGAGTGACCATTTTGGCAAGGATCTCATCATGCAGCGGCTCTCTGTTCCAAATCCCTGGGGATTGCCAGAATTGAAAGAGCTGATAGCATCTCAATATAATATCAATACAAAGAATATTATCCTTACCCAGGGAGCTACAAATGCCAAATTGGAAAAAGATAAAAAAATGACCGCTGATTTGCTACGCTGGTTCAGCTGGTCGAAACCTCTGTAGATTCCTTACTCTAGGTAAAGAACCAATTACAAAATAATTTTTATTTTTTTATTATGTCAAATTTTTTAAAAAAAATTAACAATCATATTTTTTTTCTTATTAATTGCATTTGTTTGCTTTGCTGAATTGATGTAGCTTCCAATAGAAGAGATGAGAAAAATTCTAATATAATTATAATTGTAAATTTGAACTTAACTGTATCTTAAAAAACTCCCCCCAATAAATTCCCTCAGAACCGAATCACGCGGAACTGCAGAATCATCTGTAACAGGTTCTACAGCATTCAAAAATTTATAAATTCTGGAAGCTCTTATATATGCATCTTCCTGTAAAGGGTCATCCTTGAATTGCTGGTTCCATTTTTTAAAATCTTCAAATAGCAAGGCTTTATGGAGTGCTATTTCATAAGGCATTCCTGTGTTTATTATATAATCGGTAGTATTAATATAAGGGATAATATTTCTGATTTCGCTGGATCTTACATAATGCCAGTGAAGAAGTGTCTGTTCAGGTTTATAAGCACGGAATTTTGCATCTCTTAACATCCTTCTTATCATTCGCAGGTCTGTCCAGCGAATAAATTTACCATCAGGTCCCTTCATTTGCAGTAATGGTTCAAGGTAAAGCTTGAATTTATATTCATCAGGAATTCCATTGCTCATTGCTGGATAAAGTCCATGTAAGCTGTCTATAAGCAAGATCTCATTATTTTTTATTCTCATTGGAGTTATATTTAATTTTCTGGTTCCTGTTTTAAAGTCATATAATGGAATTAGAACTTCATTTCCTTCACAAAGTTGATTCAAATGCTCATTTATTAATGGAAGGTCAAGTGCTTGCGGGGTTTCAAAATCATAGTCCCCGAACTCATCTTTAGGGTGCATTCTTAGGTCAAAGAAATAATTATCAACATTCA
>JAGMCF010000182.1 GCA_023129415.1 Candidatus Cloacimonadota bacterium | reverse complement strand
AAAAGAATACAAAGATATTCAAAAATCTCGTAGGAACAAAACTGAAGATGAAAAAACACTTAAACAAAGAATAAAAGAATTAGCAAAAAAAATTAGAAATATTTTAGAACCAGTTCTTATTAGGCGTTCAAGGATAGATTTAAAAGTAATTGATGACTATCGTAATGATTTAAAGAAACAGGGGATAGATATTCCAATAGTTGCCCTGCCCATACTTCAGGAATATGAACTTAGTGATTTAGCAAACTTATATCTAAAAACTTTAGAAAAGATTTGTTCTGAAGACAAGAGAACTGGTTTTATTGGAGCAAGATATAATCCCGCAAATTATTTGAAAGATTTCAATGATTTTAAAGCAAAAATGAAAAATCAAATTGATGATATTGATTCAATCAGGATTGCACAAACAAACTTGGCAATATTTATGCGTAGATTATTAGTCGGCAGATTTGAAAGTTCTGTAGAAGCATTCAAATCAACATTACACTCAATGATTTCATCTATGGAAACAATAAAAGATTATTATGAACGGCTAAGTAAAATTCCAATTTATAAAAAAGGAATGCTACCAGATGTGGACATTTTACTTCAAAATTATGATGATGAAGATATAGAAGACCTAAATGAGCTTAGTTTTGAAAAGGAACTAAAAAGCTATTATGATAAAGGTTTAATTTTTATAAATAGAGATGAAATTAAAAATGAATTTATTATTGACCTTAATCATGATATAGAATTGTTAAAATCCATAGAAAATGAATGGTTCAAAAATGGAATAAAAAAAGATCCCAAATTAGAACATTTTATTGAAGAAATAAAAACACAGATTTCTAAAGAACCAAAAAGAAAGATAGTAGTATTTTCACAATATAGAGATACTGTTGATTATCTTTATGAAAATGTAAGGAATGATCTAAGAACAATTTCGTATTCTTCTGAATCTTCAAATAAAATCAAAAGAATAATAAGAGAAAACTTTGATGCAACAAATAAAGTTCAAAAGGACGACTTTGACCTTATAATTGCTACGGATGCTTTGTCTGAAGGGGTTAATCTAAATAAAGCAGGAACTGTATTTAATTATGATATACCGTATAATCCAACTCGTGTAATTCAAAGGGTTGGGCGAATTAATAGAATTTCAAAAAAAGTATTTGATAAGCTCTATATTTACAATTATTTTCCCACTCATATTGGAGAAGCGGAAACAAGAACCAGAGAGATTTCAACTCTTAAAAAAGCAATGATTGATGCTCTGCTTGGCGAAGATACAAAATATTTAACATCCGAAGAAGAATTGCAATCATATTTTACAAAAAAATATAAAGAAGAAATGGAATTATATGAACAGAAATCCTGGGATGTTGAATACCGGAACTTCTATCTGAATTTAAAAAAATCAAAACCAGAATTAATTGAAAAAGCGAAAGAAATTCCGCATAGAGCACGCATAAGAAGAACCACAAAAAAAGATAAAAAAGGTGTGCTTGTGTTTGGGAAAAAGGGAAATGATTATACTTTCCAACTCGGGCTTGAATCGGATAATGTATTTGCACTGACAGTTCCAGAAGCCCTCCATATATTTGAAGCAGAAATTACCGAAAAACCAAAAAAAATTACTATTGAATTTGAGAATTTATACCAGAATGCAAAAGCAAAAATGTTCATTACTAAAACCCAAATTAAACTGTCAGGAAGAAAGGGACAGGCTATTCATAAAATTGAAGTTATAAAAGAACTATTTCCAGACAAAAAAGATTATTTTATGGATTTACTTTTTGTTGCAAAAGAATTGAATAGTTTACCTGAGGGCGTTTATAAACAGATAAGAAATATTGATGAAAAAACTCTAAGGACAGACATTGATAATCTTATGAGAATTGTGCCTCATTACTATCTATCGAAGATTATCCAAACAGCAAACAAGATTGATGAGGGCAAAGAAACATTAATTCTGGCAGAAGAATTGATATAATTCAAACTAAATATTATAAACAGGATAATAAACTGTATGGTTATGGCCTCAAGAAACTTCCATAAAAAAACCCCGAACCCCCGCGGAAGGGGGACCGGGGCAATGGTATTCACCATCCACCTTCAGAAAACTGGATTGGTTTATAACAAAGTATTAAAAAAAGTAGTTAAGAATAATTTTTATTTAAGGTAAAAATGAATAATATTTCTATTGATTTTAATAATAAGTACAACCAGAATAATTGGCTAAATTTCCTCAAAAGTGATTTTCTGCCTGATGACTTTGAACCCCAAGATGAAGAAATTGATATTGATTTTAGCACAACATATATCAAAAAAGTTACTTTAATTGGATTATGTAATTCTTTATCATTAAATATTTATGAAATTATCCACAAATCTGAAAATGACCCAAGAGTCTCAATTTCACGAGAATCATTCAGACTAATGGCTTCGTATGGTGTCAAAAGAGCATTGATTCTATTTGTTTCATCAACTTCAAACAATTATCGGTTTTCTCTCATTATTTTAGATTTACATCTGGAAAGTAAAACAGTTGTAAAAATATTTTCCAACCCTCGCAGATATTCATATTTTTTAGGTCCAGAAGCAAAAAAACATACTCCTGAACAATATTTGATAAAAAAGGGCAGAGTAACAGATGAAGAAAATTTATTAGAACGATTCTCAATTGAAGTCGTTAATAAAGAATTCTATGAAAAAATAGCCCTTTTCTTTACCAAACTTACAGGCGGAATCAGAAAAGTCGGAAATAGAAATCAAGAATTTTCACCTTTACTTTCATTACCTGGCACACAAGACCATGAAACTTTGCAAAGGTTTGGCGTTCGTCTTATTGGCAGAATTATTTTCTGCTGGTTTCTTAAAGAGAAGAAATCACAAAATAATATACCAATTATTCCAGATGAGATTCTTTCTCTAAATGCAATTAAGAAAAATTATTATCATTCCATTTTAGAGCCACTCTTTTTTGAAGTATTAAATACACCTATTGGAAAAAGAAAGTCTTTTATTAAACAAGAAAGTAAATGGGAAAATATTCCTTTCCTTAATGGTGGTCTTTTCGACCCTAATCTTCATCAGGATTTTTATCAAATTGATGATGTCTTGGGAAAATCTTTACATTTGAATACACTTTACATTCCAGATGATTGGTTTAAAGAATTTTTTGAAATTTTGGAAACATACAACTTTACAATTGACGAGAATACTTCTGTTGACATTGACCTTTCTATTGACCCGGAAATGCTTGGAAGAATTTTCGAAAACCTGCTTGCAGAAATTAATCCAGATACCCAGAAAACTGCACGAAAAGCAACAGGAAGTTATTACACTCCTCGTCCAATTGTAGAATATATGGTTGATGAATCTTTGATTCAATATTTGCTGACAAAACTGAAATCCTTCGGAATAGTTGAAAACCTTCCGAATGGTTTGAAAGATGTTGAAAATTCCACCCCTTGCGAATCCGCCAGCTGGCGGACATTCGCAAGGTCAGAATTAGAACAAAAAATCCGCAACCTTCTTGATTACACAATTGAAGAAAAAGAACTTTCAGAAAAAGAAAAAAATGCTGTTATTGATGCTCTTGATGAAGTAAAAATTATTGACCCTGCTTGCGGTTCCGGTGCATTTCCTATGGGTATGCTTCAAAAAATGCTCTTGATATTACAAAAGGTAGATCCACAATCTCTTGTATGGCTCATTAAACAATTAGATAAAATCCCAAATCCAATGGTTAAAAAGGCTGTTGAAGATGAACTGATGAATAAAAATTGGGATTATATCCATAAAATGGGGCTCATTCAACATTCCATTTACGGAGTTGATATTCAACCAATCGCTGTTGAACTTTCTAAATTGCGATTCTTTCTTACTCTTGTGGTTGACGAAGATATTAATGATAAGGCAGAAAATCGTGGAATAAATCCTCTTCCAAACCTCTCTTTTAAATTCGTTGCCGCAAACACTCTAATAGGATTACCAAAGAAGGAACAACAACAAAATGCTTTTGATAAAGAATTCATTGAACCAAAAATAGCCAAATTACAAAAAGTTAGAGAAGATTTCTTTCACAGTCAGGGGAATGAAAAAGAAAATCTAAAAACCGAATTTATGAAAATTCAAACTGATATTGGTATAACCTTATTCCAGCATAAAGATAGTTTCTCTAATAAAATAGCAGTTGAGCTAACAAATTGGAATCCATTTAAAGATGATTCCACTGGCTGGTTTGACCCTAAATGGATGTTCGGAATAAAAGATGGTTTTGATGTTGTGATTGGGAATCCGCCTTATTTATCAGCTGTTACTATGGCAAGAAATACTCAAATTAAAAAATACTTTAAAAAGCATTACACTTTAGCTACTGGTTCTTATGATATTTACATTTTATTTCTATTAAAGGGTGTTGAATTAATCAATGATCTCGGAACATATTCATGGATTATTCCAAATAAATTTTTAATTGCTGATTATGCTAAAAACACAAAAAATTTTCTAATTACTAAGAAAGGATTATTTAATTCAATTGATGTTTCGACTTTTAATGTCTTTAAAGAATCAGGTATTTATCCAATAATTATTATTGGACAAAATTATTCAAAGGATGAATTTAATAAACTTTTTATTAAAGAATATAAAGATTTAGAATTAAGAAAATTTGTAAATCCAAAAAAATTAAAAACATACAAAACATTTAAAGAAATGGGAATAAAAATTCATGCAGGGACTACTGGTTTTCAAGCTTCTAAAATAAAGCCTTTTATAACAAACTATCCTTTACCTAATTCATTTCCTTTCATTGTAAGTGGAAATATTGATAGGTATTGTTGGTCACACGATAATGTAAGATATATGAAAAGTTACTATAATATTGCATATATAAATAAGAATAAATTTGTATCAGAAACTAAATGGAAATTTTGGAAAAAGCCTAAAATAATAGTTGCTGGAATGACTAAAGTTTTAGAATCAGTTTATATTTCAGAATCTATTGGTTTGGGTGTAGGGATTTATGGTTTATATGACTTTGCTGGATATAATCCCTATTGTTTAACAGGTATATTAAATAGTAAATATCTTACTTTTTATTTTCGCGAGAAGTTTAAAGACAAGCATCTTGCGGGTGGTTATCTTGCAATAAATAAGTCGACTATTGAAAATCTACCTCTTGTCCAAATTGATTATTTAATGCAAGATAAAATTTCGAAACTGGTAAAAAAGATATTAAAAATGAAGGAAGAAAATCATAAAATTAATACTTCTGAACTTGAGAATAAAATAGATTTAATGGTTTATAAATTATACGAGCTAACTTACGAGGAAGTGAAAATAGTAGATTCTGATTTTTGTTTAAGCAAAAAAGAATATGTGAATTTTAATATTGAACAGATAGAATCAAAGTCAGATAAGAAATGTTATACCTGAATTGAAGATGAAGATAAAATTAAAACAAAACAAGGAAACAATAAATCAAAAATAAGAGAGGATAGAAAAATGTATGAGAAAACAAAATAACAAGAATGGGAAGATTCTAATGAGTAAAGGATGAATGAAAAAAAAATAAATAATCAAGAAAGGAGAAAAAATGAGTTTAGACAGAGCAATTAAAAGGGCATGCTTGCAAGTTCTTGGACAAGATATTGAAGGCATAGAATTTAATGAATTAGATAAACTAACTAAAAGACGTTTAATTATTGATATAGGTAAACAACTAGGAACGAAGCTAGATTTTCAATTAGACGAATTAGATGAAGTTGGTAATTTTGAAGATTTAAAAAATAAAATAACTGAATATTTGAATAAGGAGTCCTCTGATGAAACAAATTAAAGTCATAATAATTTTATTCATTCTCTTGTCATTAAGCTCAACTTTATTCTCAAAAAGTTTTGAAGTGAAGACTGATTTTACTCCAATAAATGCCGAAGGCAGAACTTCTTCTAGTATGATTTTTAAATGGAATTTTCATGAAACCATCTATACTACTTGTAATTTAGGTTTCCGATTGAAAGGTTCATCTAATTGGGAAGAAAATAAGTTAGATTTATTTACTACTTCATTTGCATTTGATAAATTGTGGAATGCATTTTCATGGACAAATATTGAAGTTGGGGCTGGGTTTATTGGAAGCGATTCCCTAAAAGGTGCAAATATACTCGTAGGTCATAAATTTTTCCCGAAATATTATATAGATGATAATGACGAGCTTACTGGTTGGATTAGCCCTGTTTTTGATATATGGATTACTGGGATATTACCCTTTGATAATAGTAATGAGAAAATAATAAATATCCAATCTGATTTTTCATGGATATCTCCTATAATAATTAACAAAAGCGGTAAGAAAAAAGATTTGCATTTAGCTCTTTTTGCATCTGCGAAATTGAGAAATAATGAAAACTTGAAAATAACAGATATAACTTTGCAAAACTCAGGTAAGGCTAAAATTGGCATTGGATTCTCTCCTGCAAGATATAAAAATGATGAGCTGATTTTTATAAGCCAAATCGGATATATGATAACACCTGAAGATACAAAAGCTAAACCATTTATTGAAGTTAAAATTGAAATGGGTGATATTTATTCGGTTTTGGTTGATAACTTTTAATAAATTAATACAAACGAAAAAGAGCGAATAGTATTATAAAAATTAATGAAAACAAACATTTCCAATAAAAATTTTTTAAAATTTTAAAATTATGTCTATATCAAATCAAACAAGAAAATTGTTATGGGGAAGATCAGGCAATAGATGCGCAATTTGTCGTAGAGAATTAACAATGTCTGGTAAAGATGAGGACAGTGATTGTGTTATTGGTGAAGAATGTCATATAGTTGCGAAAAAGAATGATGGTCCCAGGGGAATATCAGATCTCAATAAAAAACAACGAGATGAATATGAAAATTTAATTTTATTGTGTAGTATTCATCATAAGAAGATTGATGATCAAATAGAAAATTACAGCGTTAAAAATTTAAAAACTATTAAATTGCACCATGAACGTTGGGTAAGAAATTCTCTTAATGCATTTGATGATATAAAAAATTGGAAAGATGAATCCAAAGAAAATAGAGATTTATTAAGTATTACTTCAGTAACACAATTACCAACCATGACGGGTGTATACAAAGCTAAAAAAGAATCAGATGATTCAATTATTACAGTTGCTGCATCTTATCCTGGACTTGGAAAAAATGGTAAATTCTTTGGTAGTGGATGGAGTTTTAGTATTACAAACAATTCAAATATAACAATACGAGTGAATAAGATTTTAGCCGATGTTCAATCAATTGAAAAAATTTATGATATAGAGCCATTTCCCGCCAGTATGGGAGGTGGCGGAGCTAAATATAATTTATATTGGTGTGAATTGATTCCTGAAACTGGTTTATTTGAATGCAGATATAGATCTAAAGAATATGACTTTGTAAAAATTTTTGGTAAAGATCTCGAGGCCTTTGAAATTTATTTTGTTGATACAAGTTATCAAAGTCTAATTTATTCTATTCAAATACAAATATATTTTACTATCGGTCCCAAAGAATACAATGTAAAATTGGAGCCAATATCTGTTTCATTTGTTAATCCCTAAGATTTATAGAATTTTCGAATCCAGATTTTGGAAATTAGCCTTTATTATCACCTATAAATAATTTTAGTTTAGATAAAATTGACTGGGTAATAGTCGGTGGAGAATCAGGACCAAAACACGAGATATAAAAAAGGAATGGGTTACAGGTATAAGAGATAGATGTTTAAAAAATGATGTTCCCTTTTTCTTTAAACAGGGGGGTGGTTTCCCAAAGAAAAAGTATGGCAGAAAACTTGATAATCTAACCTGGGATGAAATGCCAACCCTTTCAAAACATAGATTTCAAACTCATGTTTGATTTTGCCATAAAAGCTTGAATTTCTTTGTCGAAGATCTGGTTTTATCGTTAATTAGTAAGTTGGTAAATTTTGTTTTATCTGAAAGAAAATGTCAAAAAATGTTAAAAAAACAAAGTCTTTTGGATAAAAGATATTTCTTGACTCGTTTGTTGGATTTATGAAAATAAAATTGTATAAAATATTTTCTTTCAAAAAAGCAGGCAAAGACACACAAATATTGGAAGACAAAATAGATTTGATGGTTTATAAATTATACGAGCTATCTTATGAGGAGTTGAAGATTGTAGACCCAGATTTTTGAATGGGTAAGGAAGAACATGAAAGTTGTAATCTTGATTGATAAAGTTTATAAATTTTCAGAGAGAAAGTTTTATGATTTATGATATTTTTCATGATGAATGTAAAGAAGATGGCTATTGGCACTGTTTCATTTTTATTCCTAGAGATAAACGAGATAAATTAAATTCTTTATTACAGAAAACAAGAAATAATCTAAATTATAAACATCCTATTCATTTTAGAGATATTGCAAGGAATGACAAAACATATTATACTAAAGTAAGATTAGTTCAATCTTGGATTTTAATACTTTTATATTGTATTCAACAGCAGAAAATAGAAGCTTATTTATATATTGGTCATAAAAACTACTCACCTATCTATAAGCGAATTAAAGGGGAAGATGAAAAAATCGGAGCTAAGTTGGTAATTTTCAGGAAGAAATATAATCATAAAGATATGTATGAAGATATGAGCATAACAGGAAAAATTGAGACCACATTTCGTATGGGATTAAAGGGTGGAACTCATTTCTTATTTTTTGATGAGAATATTAAAATTGGTAATGTTTTCATAGATTATGAAGAAGAGGGATTTGAAAAGAACTTTAATAGCCAAAATATGTTATTAAGATTTATAAGAGAGGCTAAAGAAAATATTATTTTTGAAAAAGATTCCAAAATTATACCTATTCATAAGAATAATTATATAATAAACGATCCAATTTCTGAATTTATGCAACTTGCTGATGTTACCGTTGGTGGATTTCGCACCCAAAAATTACAGATGAAAAATTTCGAAGCTCGATTTCAAGCAACAAAACCTTTGAAAATACTTTTAGAAAAAGAAGTTGAAATACATCCCAGAATGAAAAATAGTAGATATTATAAGTCATTTACTTTCAGTGATGCTTGGATAGAAAACGAAGAATGGAAGTTTGAAAATATTCATATAGAAAAAGATGATAATCCACAGATAACTTTATTTGATGATAATTAAACTAAATTATGTTTTAATAACATAATCAAAAAATCCTTTTATAACATGAATAGCCTTAGAAAACAAATCAATGTAATAGTTTATAAATTATATGAACTAATCTACTAAGTACTATAAAATTGGAGGATATTATGGATAAATGTCCAATATGTTTCACTAAGTGTAGAATTAAAAAACATGATTTTGGTAATATTTTAGCAATTGATTGTCCAAAATGTGGCAAATATAAATTGAGTGGATGGGAAATAACTAAAACTGATTTTGATAGATTTTCCAAAAAAGATCGTGCGATTTTTCGATATTGGATGCAGAAACAAAAATACAGGAGTAGAATTGTAGATATTGATTCTACGCTTTTACAATCTATACTAAATGACACAAAATTACCTAAACCTAAAGAACAAGCAGATAATTTAATAATATTTCTTGGTAACAAAATTGATGCACCTGAAAAAAGATTGCCATTAAACTTAGATAATTTATCATCCGTAATCGGTGTTATTGATAGTTTAGGAGTAAAGTATATAATTAACCATTTAGAAAAAGAAGAACTTATTATAAACGAAATTTTTAGC
>JAGMCF010000181.1 GCA_023129415.1 Candidatus Cloacimonadota bacterium | reverse complement strand
ATCCAAATCCAAGATTAGAACTTGTGAGATAAGTTTTTCCCTAAAATAAATTGATAATCTAATCCTAACACAGATAAACCCCGTTAAATAATTCACATTGTCCATTCTCCGTAGCACTGCGAAGGATGAATTATATAATTTTTATCCTCTTTGGTTTGTTGTATTTAACGGGGTAAATTGGAAATCACAAATTCCAAATATTTTACCTCGTGAAATAATTTTTGCAAAGCAAAAGTTACTTCGTATTTCACGGTGTAGGTAAATTCTAAACTATCGGTCTCGGCGCCCAGACAGATGTGCAGTTAACAAAATCTCATATTATATGATTTCGTAGCCGATGTAGTTTTTAACATATAAGACACTATTCGCCACTGTCAGAGAGTGATCCATTCTTCGTAGCAGTAAAACCTACTACTGCGAAGGATGAATCCCTGACGGCTCCTTTTATCCCCCATTCGTCTGGGCGTAGCCATCCAAAGCACGGCAAAGTCGTCACGGACCATCTTGTCTCGTAGTAGTCCCGATTTTTTTGGTATGGAGACGGATCCGTGATGAAAACTAGGTAGATTTCATATTATATCATTTTATCTGAAGGATCTGCCTCTGGCATGAAAAGATTTTACTTGTAATATTATTAAAAAAATATTGTAAAGGATTGAATTCAACCCTTTTTTACTATAATTTAATTTTGGATAAATAAACATTAAACAATTGATGTAGCAAAACTGCAACACATTTTCACAAAATGTAGCAAAACTGCAACATAATTTGATTTTGAAATTAGTTTTGATCTAAATAAAATATTACAATTCAATAAATATTAAGTTCCGCAACTTATTGACAATTAAAGAGTTATTACAATATATAAACTTTAAAAACATTACATAATTATTTTTTAGCACAAAAATTGCAAAATAAAATAATATTATGAAAAGAATATTAATAATCGATGATGATAAAAATTTGTGCAAAATTCTTTCAAAATTATTAGAAAGAGAAGGCTATACTACTGAATCTGTATATTCAGGTAATGAAGCTCTTGAAATATTATTTAAAAAACATTATGATTTTATGATAGTAGATTATAACCTTCCAGATATTTCTGGTATGGATATTTTACAATGGATTGTTAAACATAAACCTACAGTTGGTAGAATAATGATTTCTGCATATGGAAATGATATAATTAAGTCCGATGTTCTGCGACAGAATACACTATTTTTTGATAAACCATTTAATAATCAGTTATTAATAAACACAATAAAAGCCTATATGACTCATATTAACTAAATAAGGAGATAAAAATGCAAAGAGTGTTATTACTTTTAGTGATTGGATTTTTAATAGTATTTTTTACTGTATTGGTATTTTTTTTCAAAAGAATGAAAAAAAGGAAATATAATAAACCCTTTTGAAAAAATGTAAATTTTGTATTTAGTTGTAAAGATACAAAATAAAGGAATAGTTCAATATGGTCGAAAGCATACTTGCTGACCTGATTGAATAATATAATAAATCATCTGCTAGTTAATATGTAAAAAGGTAAAAATTGTTAAAAATTTACATACTTATCGTTGAGTATGAAGTCATAATTGCATAATACAATCAACAGTTAATGATGAATTTAGAAAGGTTTAGCAAAAATTTATATTGAAGGTAAAAAAATAGAATAAATTTGACAAGAAATGGGAAAGTTGACTAAATAATAAATATGGAGGACAAGAAATGAAGAAAATAATCTTGGCCATATTAACTATGGCTTTAATCGTTACAGGTGTATGTATGTTAAATGCAACTGATGACCCTTTATTTAGTCATAAAGTTACAGTTCATAATGTATATGTTAATTAAGAGATTGTTGAATTAAATGTTTGGGAATATCCGTTGCCGGGTACATGGTATGATTATTATTGGAAATATCCTATTGCAACAACTGTTGTCTTTCAGCATGTATGGACTCCGAATACAAGCGCATGGTATGTTGTAGTAAATCAGGGAGATAGGTCTGTAACCGCTGATCTTCCACCTTTGGGTGATATCACAGTTACTCTACCTGAACCTGTCCCACCTGAAGAAACCCCAGAAACTTACTAAAAAATAAAAAATGGTCAACTTTCCCATGAAACAATCCTTGCGAAGGTTTGATCCCCAATTCAATTGGGGATTCGCAAGGTTATAAAAGGAGCGACCTATGCTGAAACGAAGTGTAAGTCCCGTTAGATATTTACTATCTAATTGGATAAGTACTACCGATACTTTGGGAGGTAAACACAAAATATTATTCTTAATAATTATATTATTCCCATTATACTTGAATGCTATTGAATTCAACTATGAAAAAATCAATGAGTTTGCAATTGGTGGTAATTATGATGGAGATGGAAAAATTATTGTTGAATTCCCATATATGTATACTGCAAGCAGATACGGATTAGAAATAATGAATATTAATACAGATACTGGAGATTTGCAAAGGATTTCTACTCTGGGCTTAAACGGAATGGGCGATAGTATTGTAAAAAAAAACAATTTTGTATATGTAGCTACATGGCTTAATAATGAACAAATTGGCACAACTGATTTATACAAAATTGATGTTTCTAATCTAGAAAATCCACAAATAACAAACTACATATCTATGGATAATAATTATAAAATTAGTAGGTTAGACTTCTATAATGATCATCTTATTTATCATAAATGTGAAAACGGGTATTACACACAACTTGTTTTCCTAAATAATGAGACATTGGATGAGATCACTACTTTTCCTATTATTTATATAACAAAACCAATAAATGACACACTTTTTGTAGCATATGATGGACTTTCCTGGGATACTTTCAATTTATACGATTGCTCTGACCTTGATAATATAACACTGGTAGCAAATATTGATTTAACTGCTTCTGTATTTGAAGGAGGTTTTATTCAGCAAATAGATGAAAATACTATCGGTAGAGCAGCTAATGAAGGTATATCTTTCTGGGATATTTCCGATATAGAAAACTGGGATTTAATTACAGATTTTTATACAGCTACTTCATGTACTAAATTTGGAGGTTTTACAAAGGTTGGAGATTTTATTATTGTTCCTCAACAAACTGCAGGTATAGAAGCAATAAACATTTCTGATATACAAAATCCATATTCTACTTGTTTCTGGGAATTTCCAGAGGATTTAATGTATCCTTTTTTTATGAATGGTTCTAACATTGTAAACTATAATGATTATCTTTATCTTGGTACATCTTATCATGGAATTTATAAATACATATTTATAGACGGTATTATTGAATATATGAACACTTATATCAATTATCCCAGGGGATTTCATAACAATAGAATATATAACAATTATCTGTTTACTTCCACAACAACAGATGGAATTTATGTTTATGATATTTCAAATATAGATAATCCAGAACTTGTATATACGCTTATAGATAGTTGCTGGATTAGAATGCTTAAAATAAATTCTGAAAAGCTATTTATTTATTATTATGACCGAGAAACTCATTTAGATAGATTATCAATCTTCAATATATCTAACCCCGCAAATCCCCAATTTCTCTCTGACATACTTATTCCAGGATTTAATAAATATATTATTATCAATGAGAATGAACCTTACGCCTTTTATATTCATTATTATTTTGACTCACCTAAAATTGTAAAATATGATATAACAGAACCAACAGATCCGCAAATTGTTCTAGAGTATAACTTACCTGTTGAATCTGGGCTGGGATTTTTTCATGAAGGATATTTTTATTTCTTAGATAACGCTCAAAGCTATCAGGATTTATATATATACAGTGGCTTTGAAGATAATGAGCCTGAATTAGCTTATATAATAAACAATTTTGGACCAGATTATCAAATGGGTATTAGAAAAGTTAATAATTATATAATCCAGATTTCTCATACAAATCCAGATAAATTCTATGAATTTGAAACTCCTGTAGATATAGTTGAAAAATTCATAATTGATAATTCATCTGTTGGATTTTATAGTTACATACATAATAATATTCTTTTCAGTCCAAATTCATATACAATTAGATTATATGATTTATCAGATGGTCCTCAAGGACAATTAATTTATTTTGATTATTTTAATGGTTTTTCGGGTTATTTCAGTGTTAATTTTTACTCTCAAAATAATCAAGAATATTTTTTCTATGTTCAGCATCAATGTATTTCAACTTATGAGTATACCATAAACGCAATATCAGATGAAGAGATTAATCTTATGGATTTTTCTCTTACAAATTATCCCAACCCAATTAGTTCTACAACAATAATTTCTTATTCAATACCCAATTATATTAATTCGCATAATACCATTAAAGTTGAAATTTATAATATCAAAGGACAAGTGGTAAAGAACTTCGAATTCCGAATTCTGAACTCTGAACTTACAAAAGTTTTCTGGGATGGAAAAGATGAAAATGGCAAGCAGGTTCCAAGTGGTATTTATCTATGTAAATTATCAATTGGGAAAGAAACGATTGTGAGAAAGATGGTTTTGTTGCGATAAAGAGTAATCTTTCTTAATTGCTCCTTTCCTCAAAATGATTAATAAAAAATCGCAATAACTGTAATCTTGCTTGCACTGCTTGTAGCAGGGAGCTTGATTGCAAATGAAAGTCTTACATTGACAGTCATTATTCATATTACAGCTGACATGGGTGTACCTACTTATGGAGATGTTTGGTGTTTACCAGAAGGAAACGCCTCTAACTATCAAGAATATCATGGTGCTGATGATTATATATTTGATGATGTATACATCTCTTATCCTGCAGATTTTGTAACAGGAAGAGTTGTAGCTGGAAATTACTCAGATGAAGATACAGTCCCTCTAGTATATCCGATAACTCATATCTATTTGCATCTTGAATTTGATCCTGCTGCTGAACCTATGGAACAATGGATAATCAAGGGGAAGGAGCTTTAGCTCCTTCCCCCAAAATATAAAGAGGTAGTTATGAAATTCAGAGTTATATTCTTTATACTAATTTTTATTATACTTGGAACTTCAGGTGTTTCCACCGCATTTGAACTTAACAAAATCTCCGAATTTTCTAAATCAGAAATATATGACCAAAGTAATAAAAATCTCATAATTAAGGATAATTACCTTTATTCTGTTAATAGAAGAAGTTTTAAAATATTTGAAATACAAGACAACACTATTTCTTTAATTACTGATTTTAATATGCAAGGTCGGTTGAGATATTTGTCATTAAAAGACAATTTTGCTTATATTGCTACATGGGGTAGAACAAGTAGACTTTATAGAATTGATATCTCAAATGTCTTTTCACCAATAATAACTGATACATTATTTTATCTTGGTAATTATGCAAATTTTATTGATGGCAATAATGTATTTGTAAATGAGCTTATGCCAGATTGGACATGGCGAGTACATGTATATGATAATGAAAGTTTTCAAGAAATAACTGTATTTGATGTTCCTCATGAAATATGGCCGATGAAGCATGTTAATGA
>JAGMCF010000180.1 GCA_023129415.1 Candidatus Cloacimonadota bacterium | reverse complement strand
TCTCTAACATAGAAGCTGTATTAAAGTCAGGAAACGACCCTAAAATTATTGCAAGTAGAGGTGCTGACCTTGTTCTTAAACAAATTTTTGAGCAGGGCTTTTTTCACGCTGACCCTCATCCAGGAAACATATTGGTTCTGAATAATAATATTATATGTTTTCTTGACTTTGGAATGATGGGGGTCTTGTTGCCAAAACATAGAGAATACCTCGGTAGTATTATCATAGGAATTGTGAACAGAGATGCAAAAAGAATAACAAAAACTCTTATCCTGTTCTCAACCAATAACCGTATTGAAGACATTGAAAGATTGGAATATCAAGTATCTGAATTGATAGAACAATATTCTTATCTGCCATTGAAAGATATAAATGTTGGTGAACTTCTAAATAAAGGCATTAAACTAATTCTCGCCCATAAGATAGAAATACCACCTGACCTCTACTTATTATCAAAAGCCTTAATAACTATTGAAAGTGTTGGAAGAAATTTAGATCCTGACTTTGATATGGTAAAACATACAGAGCCCTTTGCTAAAAAATTATTAAAAGAGCGTCTAAGTCCTCGCAAATTAGCGAAAGATTTATACTTATCTGCAACAGAATTTACCCTTTTGCTTCGAGATCTTCCTTCTGAAATAAGAGAGATAATCAAACAGATAAAACTTGGGCAATTCAAAATAGAATTTGAACACAAGGGACTGGAGCCAATGCTAAAAAAACATGATCAAATTAGTAATCGTATTTCGTTTGCAATTGTCCTGGCTTCTTTAATTATTGGTTCTTCTCTTATTGTTCTATCAGGAATTCCACCCAAGTGGAACGGAATACCTATTATTGGAATAGTTGGTTTTCTTGGGGCTGGATTAATGGGTTTCTGGTTGCTAGTTTCAATATTAAGGCATGGTAAAATGTAACTGTACTCAAATCGTGTATTATATAATAGCTGTTAAGTTTGAATGTAAAATTATGAAAAAGAACTATGAAGCAACTAAATAACAAACTAAAAAAGCAAATTCGTAATAAAAAAGTGGGTTTAGTTCTTGGCAGTGGTGGAGCAAAAGGACTGGCTCATATTGGAGTATTGAAACTTTTAGAAGAAATGGGCATAAAAATAGATTTTATTGCCGGAAGCAGCATCGGAGCCTTGATTGGCGGGGTTTACTCTACAGGAATAAGTATCGAGGAAATTGAAGATATTGCTTTAAAAATTGATTTAGTTTCAACAGCAAAACTTTTTTCTCCTGGATTTGGAAAATCCGGTTTGGTTACAGGTATAAAAGTTAAGAAATTTTTAACATCAAAATTAGGTGAAAGAGAAATAGAAAACCTGAAAATTCCCTTTGTAGCAGTGGCAACAGATATAATAACTGGACGGGAAATTATTTTTAATAAAGGGAATTTAGTGGAAGCAATTCGTGCCAGTATTTCAATTCCTATTGTCTTTCAACCGGTAATTTGGAATAACACTGTACTCGTTGACGGTGGTCTGGTTAATCCTGTTCCAACAAATATTGCTCGTGAAATGGGAGCTAACTACATTATTGCTGTTAATGTAATGTCATCAAAAAAAGAATCCGACATTAAACTCGATAATGAAATGGATAAAAAAACAGATATGAATAGCTCTCTTGAAATCGTTTCTATTCTCCAAAGGAAACTCGAAGATTTGATTATTGACCACAAATGGATAAGGAATTTCATCAAACACAAAGAGAAACAAGACTTGCCGGGGATGAAAAAAATATTACATCAGTCAGTTCTGATTGCTCAAGAAAAGTTAATTGAATTATCCATCGATTTATACAAACCTGATGTTTTGATAGAACCCGATGTTAGTGATATTAATATGTTCAATTTTTATAAAGCAAAGGAGATAATTGAAATTGGTTATAATTCTGCCCAAAAAATCATTCTAAAAAACAACTTATAAAGAAAATAGTACGATTTAATGAAACCAAAACGAAGTTACTCTACTTAGAAACTGCTATATTAATTCACTAAAATTTGTAAAAGAAAAAAATATAAAATCAATTTCATTTCCATCAATAAGCACAGGTGCATATCGTTTCCCGATTGAAAGAGCAAGTAAAATTGCGTTAAAGGCTGTTATTGATTTCTTGCAGAATAATGGATTTGAAGAAATAAGATTTGTTTTGTTTAGTAAAAAAAATTTAGAGATTTATTGTAAAAATCTGAAAAGAATACTTAACTCGGAGTAGGTAAACTCTGTTAGCGTTTCAACTATGGAAATATGATTTTACTTATACAAAGTCTTTTAGTAAAGTGTTTAGTAATTTGTTGAAAATCAAGATGTTTAACATTTATCATAACACTTTCTTTTAAGAAAAGTATTAATTTTTAAGTAGACTCTTAATACCCTTTCTGTTTTTGGTAGAGCATTCTGTATCTTTTCTAAATAGCGTCTTTCTCGTATGAGTTGAAAAGTCCGAGTAAAATTTACATCATAAATCCATCCCATTTGAAACAATTTAAAGTCATTAAGAGTTTTTAAATCTTTAGCTTTAGCAATTCTTTCTGCCAATAAATCAGTATATATGTTGTCAGAAATTCCTGGTAAATCTGGCAAATTAAGTTCTAACGCTTCATTCCGTTTTCCATTATTTTCCTGGTAATAATTAGTTACAACTCGGAGAATATCCAATTTGTCAGCATCACGGAGTAATTTACTAAAGAATAAGCATCTCTCGGTTTCATTTTTTGGAAGCTCTGCTCTATTATGATATAAGATTGTTCGCAGAATTAAATCGCTTATCTGCTTATCAAAATTTATTAAAACACCATTATTTCTAATTATTTTTACGCCAAGTTCTGCATGATCTTCTGAGTAGTAATCCACAAATGTTTGATAATGTGCATATTGTTCAAAGCGACCAACATCGTGTAATAGTGCTATTGCTTCTGCCAGGAAAAGTTCTTTTGGGCTCAGATTTAAACTTTTTCCTATATCTATAATCTCTCGGCAGACTCGTCTGGTATGCTCCACCTTCATATCTATGTTTTGCTGGAAATCAGCATCCTCTGAATAGAATGCCTTTACATACTCAGTAAACCAATATTTCAGTGACAATAAAACTTTTTTGTTTATTGTATCTGTTTTTTTCGTTTTCTTGTCGTAAATAGTCAAAAACATAAATTGGTTAATTTAAGATAAGTAACAAAATATTTACTATTTATTCACATTTACTTTTTCCTGATATAAAATCCTCAAAACTTATGTGCATTTCATAACATTTTAAATGTATATATTTCAAAATATTGATAAACATATCTTTTTTAATATAGCCAGGCACAACTGTAATAATTTTAGCATTTTCATTCAGAAAACCATAAGAAGGAAAACCTCTTATCCCGAATGCAGAGGTAAGTTGGTGTAGAGTTAAAGTGTGGTTTTGAAATTCAACCTGTTTTTGGTTATCGTCAGCTTTTATTCTAATCGGGACAAAGTTTTCACCAATAAATTGAATAACTTCAGGCTCAGAGAAAGTGCTATCATCCATAACCTTACACCACTTACACCAATCCGTATAAAAATCAATAATGATATCTTTGCCCTCTGCTTCTGCTTTTGCTAACCCTTCTTCAAACCCAAACCAGTTAATATTATTGTAAGTTTCTTCTTGCTCTAAAATTAATTCTTCTTGCTGTTCAGTATTTAAAACTTCCTGAGGTGATTTTTCAAGCTCTTCTTGTTTTCCTTCACTTTTAGAAACCTGTGGGGTTGACTTTTCTTTTATATCCTTTGATGAGCAAGAAATTGAAAACAACAAGCCAACAACAAATAAGATAATTAATATTTTTTTCATTAAACAAATCTCCTTTTTATCTTTGAAATCAAATACAATTTAGCTTTCTTAAAACTAATTCAAAAATTATTTTTCTATTTATTTAACACTTTTAAACTAATGTAAAGCAAAATAATAATTTTCTTGAAATTTATACCTGATTTAATCAATGATTTCTTTAAAATTTTTATTATTAGTTACGATAAATTGAATAATTCTTGACACATATTTTGATTATAACGGTAAATTAACTAAACAAAAAGACAAAAAATATAAGGAGTCGTTATGACTACTCACCTTGAGAACTTACTATCATTAAATGCAAAGGGAATGAAGAAATCAGTTATTAGAGAATTACTAAAACTCACAGCAAAGCCAGAGATTATTTCATTTGCAGGGGGATTACCTTCATCAAAATCATTCCCAGTAGAAGACCTAAAAGAGGTTATTACTGAAGTAATGGAAAATGAAGCTGAAGTAGCTTTCCAATATAGTGCTACCGAGGGTGATAAAATACTTAGGAAAGAGTTATCAAAGCACTCTAGAAAAAGTGGAATAGAGTGTAGTGAAGAAAATATTCTTATTACAACTGCTTCTCAACAAGGTCTCGACCTGCTAGCAAAGATTTTTATTAATCGAGGAGACAAAGTTATTTTAGAGCTTCCTTCCTATGTGGGTGGT
>JAGMCF010000018.1 GCA_023129415.1 Candidatus Cloacimonadota bacterium | reverse complement strand
GATAATTCGGCTCAAAATGGTGGAGGAATATATTCTCTTAATTGTAATTCACTTGAGATAAAAAATGTATCACTAATAAATAATGAAGCTTCTCAATATGGTGGTGGTGTTTACATAAATGAGTGTGACCCCATGATTGAAAATTGTATAATATCACAAAATATTGCAAATCGTGGTGCTGGAATTTATTTTATTATTGCTAATACACAGATTGTAAATTGTCTGATAACAGATAATGCTGCTATAGGTGCTTCCGCAATTGGTGGAGGTATATATTCAAATACTTCAAATCCAGATTTCGTAAATTGTACAATAGCTAATAACTCAGCAGTATCATATGCAGGAGGGATTTTTGTCTATAGTTCTACTGTAAATGTCGAAAACAGTATTTTCTGGGGAGATACTCCACAGGAGATATTTCCTCCTTCAGCAGATTTAATCGCTGAATATTCAGATATTCAAGGTGGTTGGTCTGGTAATGGTAATATTGATGCAGATCCACTTTTCATAGCTGGAGACCCATTTGATTATCATTTGCAGGATATTAGTCCATGTATTGATGCAGGCTTGAATGATTATGTTACTATTGATTACGATTTGGATGGAAATGTCCGAATTTGGGATGGTGATGGAGATGAAATAGCAATTGTTGATATGGGTTGTTATGAATTTGGTGCTCCACCTGTTAGTGTGGAACCAGAACCTGAACATCAAATAGCATTTAAACTTTATCAGAACTATCCCAATCCGTTTGGTGCTTCCACTACGATTTCTTTTTCAGCCACGGATTTACACAAATTGCCACAGATAAGAATTTATAATGTAAAAGGCCAATTGGTGAAAACTCTACTACCACTTACTACTCACCAATCACCACTCACCAGTGCTATCTGGTATGGGAAAGGTGAAAATGGCAAACCTTTGAGTTCAGGTATTTATTTTTATACATTAAAGATAGGCGATAAGGTAATTGATACAAAGAAAATGTTATTACTAAGATAATAAGAGGGGAGCAATAATGAAAGCAAAAATCCTAATAATTACAATTATTACAATATTAATTTCGATTTCATTTTTGATTGCTGCAAATAAGAATGATGCAGTGCCTGATGAAAAATTGATGATCATACCCACTCATACTCCATATCATCCAGTATTAGAGAATCCCCCTGAAAAAATCTATCCTATTAGGTCCGATGAACTGGGCTTTAGGGACCCTCCAGCACCAGACCAGGATGTGTACTTCTTATGGGAAGATAACTTTGAAGATGAAGATTCCATCTGGTATTATGCTGGAGTAGATTATTTTTGGGTAATTCCAGATGAAGCCGATGAATATGGTGTCCGATTTACTGCTCGTCGTGCTGGTACTCTTGATGGTGCATATTTCTATTGGTACTCGGGTAGCGTTGATCCTCAAGCAGTTGTACATGTTTATGCTGACGATGGAACCGGATATCCAGGAGCAGAACTTGGATCAGTAACTATAACAGCAGTTCTGGGAGATTGGAATTATGTTGATTTAACAACTCTGGGACTTAGTGTAACTACTACTAATGACTTCTTTATAACATATTCTGTAGTTGCAGGAGATACTCTTGCTATCATATCAGATGATGGACCAAGTGGTGCAAATCGTTCAGTTGAAATACTTCCAGACAGTGGAGTGTGGACCTATACGATTGATGACTGGGGTGCTGACTATGAATGGTGCATTGATGCAGTAATTGGTGTTACTCCGGCTCCCTGGGCATCGAGTCCTGCTGACAGATGGTTCTTAGTTGATGATGAATCTAATAGCCCAATTCATTCATGGTGGATTGATGATGATCCAGCTTTTGCTGGTATGAACTGGGTTACTTCACCTGAATTTATATGTCCTGACGGCTATGTTCAATTAGAGTTAAGTTTCTTCTATAATAGTGATTTTCTTGATGGTGCTTATCCAGATGATGACTGGTGGTCTTTTTACATTGGCAGAACTGAAGATGCAATTGCCTGGCACTCATCAGAATATAATGCATATCCAGAAGCAACTTCTTGGTATGCTGGTTCAGAAGATACCCATACATATGGAGAAAATGCAATTTATTATCTTTGTACTCCAGATATTGACTTAACAAGTGCAAGTGCTGCACAACTTACATGTGTAATCGACTATGATATGGAAGCACTAGGTGGACCGTATCCAGATCCATTTGATGGTTGGGATGTTGCAACTGTACAAATTTCTACTGATGGATGGGCAACCAAGGGATTCCTTGAAGATCCGGCTAATCCTTATAATGTAACAATATCCTATGCTGGATATTGGAATACAGGTAATCCTGCTGATACTATTAGCTATCCTGGATGGGGTGGTGCAAATCCAGATGGATGGTTTGAGGCCAATTTTGATTTAACTGATTATGTTGGAGAAATTGTGCAAATTAGATTTGCCCTTGCTTCTGACCCATATAATGTTGCAGAGGGTTACTGGGTAGATAATGTAGATGTTACTGTTGATGGAGATATTGTATTCTCAGATTATAATGAAACAAATCTAATTCCTGCTGATCCAATTATTCCATATGAAGAATTAGAATATTCTAATCTTCCAGATGAATTAGTTTCTGAAGGATGGATTGAGAGTGAGCATTATAATGTTACCTTATATCAGGGATATGAGGTTGTATTAGCCGCAAGAGTGAAACTTGATGACGACCATAGTGGTGGTGACGGTGCAGGTTTATGGATAGATGATGTTTCTATTTATGGCAGTAATCTACCCCCTATTCCTGATATGGCTAATTTGTTCAATCTTATTCCATATCCAACAACCGCTCATTTAGATATTTGCCCAGGTCCTGGAATTCTTTGTGTAAATAGGGGTACAACATCAGAAGTAGTAGAATTGTATATGGATGTAGAGGGTCTCGGTGTTGGTGATTTTGATTATTATTATGAGACTGTTTGGTCAGGTGGATATGGACTATTTTGGCTTACTCCAGTTCCAGATTTCGAATTAGAAGAAGGTATATGGCCCTTCACTGGTTGGATAGTTATTGATGGAGATGAAGATCCATCAAATGATACTTTAACTATTGATATTGAGGTTTATCCGGAAGGAGAATATGAACTTGGTTATAACTCCAGAGTTTGGGATGGAACATACTATACAGATACATATTGTGGAACTTACTTTACTCCATTTAGTGATAGTATATTGTTAGAATATACAATTAATTCAGTAAAAACACTACTTAGAAACCAGGGTAATGATTTTGCAACTGATATAGAAACCATTAAAATATATGATGCAATAGATGATACTACATTAGGAGCACTTCTCTATACAGAGGATTTTTCATACACAGGTGGAGCTTTTGGTACATATGAATGGGCAGTATTTGATCTTACTATCCCTCAGACTTTATAT
>JAGMCF010000179.1 GCA_023129415.1 Candidatus Cloacimonadota bacterium | reverse complement strand
ATACAGTTGCAAAATTTACTAAACCAATGCCTATTGAGTTTATCAAGAATGATAATTATGTAACAGCAGCTTTTATAAAGTATGCTCACCCCCTCATCGGTGAGTTGCCAGATTATGAAAGAATGTCTGCACCATTGGTTGATAAAAAACTAAAATAAACCACAAGAATTACACGAGATAAACACAGGAATAGAAAAATTAAAAATGAAGAATGAGTTCACTATAAAAACCCACGAAACACACGAAATACTCGAAAATGTTTCGTGTAAATTCAGCCCGTCTGGGCGCCGAGCCTGATAATATCCGCTTGCCTTCGCGTAGCTACGGCGAAGCAAGGCATGTATTTTTAGCATATTTCGCGGGAAATACCTTTTTAGAGTGGACTCAAGAATGAAAACCAAAATTCACAACTTACTAAGAAATGTTATGATTATGAACAATAATAATATGTTATTCTTGTTATTCTTGTTATTCTTGTGATATTCTTGTGTAATTCTCGTGGTAAAAATAGTGGTAAAAATAAAGGAAAATGGAAATAAAATTTAAAGACATCAATATTGGAGCCGTCCAGGCAAGAGCGGTTATAGAGATTGCACCAGATATATTTATCAATGAAATCACTATTTTGAAAAAGGGTAATGATATTATTGTTGAACTTCCTCAAAAATCATTTAAGGGTAAAGGTGGTAATATTTATCATTTAAACATCATCACTTTTTCTAATGAAAATAAGGAAAATCTCTGGAAATTAGAGATAAAAAATGAATATCTAAAATGGAGAAAGCAAAACCCAATAATCTTGGTTTATGAAAATAAAGCATAAAAATGAGGAAAAAATGGTAAAGAAAAAAAATATATTGATAGTAATAAGCATAGTTACAGCTATGTTTTTATTCAGTTCACTTTTTTCAGAAGAATTAGCTAAACCCCAGGCATCAACTGAAATTTATTTCAAATTCTCAATTAGTTCAAGAGAAGAAATAGAAACTATCACCAGAATAGTTTCAATTGATAATGTAAAAGGTAATGAAGTATATGCTTATGCTCATCCAGATGAACTGAAAAAATTAAAAGAAATGGGATATACTATTGAAATATTACCCCATCCAAGCAGTGGTAGACCTCTTACAATGGCATATACAATAGCAGAGATGGCAAACTGGGACCGCTATCCTACCTACGATGTTTACATAGAAATGATGTATCTATTTGGAGAAAATTATCCTGATATTTGTAGGATAGATACTGTTGGCTATTCACAGGAAGGCAGGGAAATCCTTTTTGCTAAGATTTCTGATAATGTAGATGTAGAAGAGAATGAGCCTGAATTTATGTACACCGCACAAATGCACGGGGACGAACTTGTTACATATATTATGATGTTACGATTAATTGATTACCTTTTAGATAATTATGGAATAAACCCGCAAGTAACCAACCTTGTTGATAACATCGAAATCTGGATAAATCCATTAGCAAATCCTGATGGAACTTATTATGGAGGAAATAATACTGTGAGTGGTTCTCGAAGATATCTCGCTAATGGAGTTGATGCAAACCGAAATTTCCCAGACCCTGAAGACGGACCACACCCCGATGGTCATCCTTGGGCACCTGAAACAATTATAATGATGGACCTTGCAGATTCTCACACTTTTGTACATTCCGCAAACTTCCATAGTGGAGCAGAGGTTGTAAACTATCCCTGGGATACCTGGCCAAGACTCCATGCTGATGATGAATGGTATCAGGTAATATCTCATGGATATGCAGATACAGTTCATGCAAATGCCCCCTCTACTTATATGGATGGGTTTGATGATGGGATAACGAATGGTTATGCATGGTATACAATAAATGGTGGAAGACAAGATTATATGAATTATTTCCAGGCATGCCGTGAAGTAACCATTGAACTTTCAAATGTTAAAAGGTTATCGTCTGATCAACTACCTGCTCATTGGAATTATAACAAACACTCATTTTTAAACTACATTGACAATGTTCTATATGGTATAAGAGGTGTCGTTACAGATTCGCTTGGTAATCCTCTTGATGCAATGATAACTGTTGTTGATCATGATTTTGATAGTTCACAAGTATTTACAGATCCTGATATTGGAGATTATCATCGGTTGTTATTACCTGGTACTTATGATTTAACATTCTCATCTTATGGATACATCCCTCAAACAATAACTGATATTGCTGTTGTTGACACTGGTGTTACAATAGTAAATGTAACACTTGCTGTTGCAGAAACAATAACTGTAAGCGGTTCTGTAAAGGACGGTGACACTGGAGCGTCGATATCCGGTGCAACAGTTGAATTGCTTAATACATCTATTCCACCTGCAACAACTGGAGCATCAGGACGCTACTCCATCCCAAATGTTTTAGAAGGAACATATATATTCCAGGTTTCTGCAACTGGATATACAACTTTACTTGAAGAACACACAATAACATCAGACAATAATGTAATTGATTTTGAACTCTTTGAGCCTTATCTAATTTATGACTTTGAAGATAATAATGGTGGCTTTACCTGCTATCCGGCAACTGGAGGATGGCAATGGGGAGAACCAACAGCCGGTGGTATTATTGCTTATTCAGGTATTAATGTGTGGGGCACAAGACTGAATGGAAATTATTCAAATAATGCAAACTGGTATCTTGAATCCCCTGAAATCCTGATTCCCAATAATTCCCATCTAATTTTCTACCATTATCATGAATTTGAAGTAACAAGCGGTACACTTTATGATGGAGGGAATGTAAAAATCTCAACTGATAGTGGTTCTACATTTACTCTTATTACTCCTTTAGGAGGATATGATGGTACTATCTCTGCACTGGGTGAACCAGGTTTTGGAGGTTCTACTGATGATTGGGAGATAGTAGAATTCGATATCAGTAATTATGAAGATGATAATGTTATAATTAGATGGCATTTTAAATCAGATGGTTCTCTTAATGAATTAGGCTGGTATATTGACGATGTTGCAATTACAATACAAGCAGGAGTTGATGATTATCAATATGAAACTCCTTATAAAATTGTCTTACATCAAAATTATCCTAACCCATTCGGCAGTTCAACCACAATTTCTTTTTCAGCCACTGATTTACACAGATTAGCACAGATAAATATTTATAACATAAAAGGGCAACTGGTAAGACAATTTAAAATTAAAAATTTAGAATTAAAAATTAATAATGTTGTTTGGGATGGAAAAGATGAGAATGGCAAACAGTTGCCTAACGGAATCTATCTATATAAACTAAGTTCTGGGAATTATCGATCAGAAATCAAAAAAATGATATTATTAAGATAGTTACCACGGGAACTACACGAGAATATCACGAGAGTATCATTAAATAGGAAATTCCAGTGTTAATCTTGTGCCCGTCTCGTGGTAAAAAAGGATTAGTCCTCCTTCGTCCCAAAATTCTTCGGGACTATGGAGGACAAGGAGGATAAAATGGCTAAAATCTTAATTAGCGATCCTGTATCAACACAATGTATTGAAATGCTTGAAAATGCAGGTCACGAATTAGTCCAAAAGACTGAAAAGAAAACCCCAGAAGAATTGGCAGATATGATAAAGGGATTTGATGCGGTTGTAGTTAGAAGTGCTACAAAAGTTAGAAAAGTTGCTATTGATGCTGCTGATAATCTCAAGTTAATTGTTCGTGGTGGAGTTGGTCTGGACAATATTGACTGCAACTATGCGAAATCAAAAGGCATCAAAGTATCAAACACACCCACTGCTTCATCTCAATCGGTAGCGGAACTCGCTCTTGCACATATGTTAGCTTTGTATCGTTTCCTTCCAGATTCTAACATTACAATGCGTAAAGGAGAATGGAAAAAGAAAAAATATAAGGGTAGAGAACTTACTGGCAAAACCCTTGGAATAATTGGATTGGGAAATATCGGGAAAGCACTTGCAAAAAAAGCTCTTGCATTTGAAATGAAGATACTCGCCTATGATCCCTTTGTTAAGGATACAAATTTGGATGTCGAGTTGGTAGATTTTGAAAAACTCATTACTTCTTCAGATATTATTTCTCTGCATATTCCTCACACAGATGAGACTCATTACATTATTGATGAAGATGCAATATCAAAAATGAAAGATGGAGTGATGATTATAAACTGTGCTCGTGGTGGTGTTGTAGATGAAAAAGCCTTGCTGGATGGATTGAACTCAGGAAAAGTTGCACTTGCCGGAATTGATTCTTTTGAAGAGGAACCTACAAAAAATATGATGCTCCTTACCCATCCAAAGGTCTCTGTTACTCCACATATTGGAGCTGCTACTAAAGAAGCACAAGATAGAGTTGGTGTGGAAGTGGCAGATATTATAATTGAATTCTTTAAATAGCATTGTTAAATTATTTAAACCGCTAATAGTCGCTAATTTTCGCTAATATTAATGATAGATATTTCTTTTAGAGCTTGTTAGTATTTATTAGCGGTTTGTTTATATGAGAAAAATTATGATAATAAAGAAATACAATGATATTTACTGCATCCGTCTAATTCATCAAGAAGATTTTTTAGAACAATTAATGAAATTAGCAAACGATCACAATATGGAAAATGCCATAATTCTAAATGGAGTTGGAATGTTAAAAAACGCCGAAATTGGCTATTATGATAATGGTGAATATCTAACCAAGAACATCACAGCTCCCGTAGAATTGGTATCAACTAATGGAAATATGTTTATCAATCCTAAAGGGATGCCAGAATGGCATATTCATGTGGCATTAGCAGAAAAATCCCACAATATGATTGGAGGTCATTTATTAGGAGGAATGGTCTGGAATACGGCTGAGATCTTTATTCAAACAATACCAGATATAAAATTTGTAAGGGAATTTGAGAATGGTAATCTGCGGTTGAATTTTAAATAATGCAAATTATGAAACGAGATAATCCGGTTCCTACCCACAATCGGGTAGGTTCAGGTTCATCCCAACGCATATCCTGATCAAATTAAAATGAAACATAAAACATTACCTAAGATTAATCAACCCGGACATATCCATTTTGTAACCACCAAAACCTTTGAAAAGAACCCCTTTTTTCTTGATTATAATTGCTGTGATGTTCTTCTTGAAAACATTGATTCCTATCGGAATGAATTGGATTATAAAATATTTGGTTATGTTATTATGCCGGATCATTTGCATATTTTGATTTGGTTTGATGTGAAGGAGCAACAGGATAAACCTGTTCCCACCCCTGATGGGGTAGGTTCGGGTTTACTCCGAACCGAGTCAATAAATTACAAAAATATTACATCAAAAAACGCACCATTGAATATATCAAAAATAATGCATAGAATAAAAGGCAAAACTGCAACGGATATAAGAACAGAGCTGAATATAAATTTCAAATGGCAAAAAGGCTTCTAAGATTTCAACATTTATACTCACAAAAAATTCCTTGAAAAACTAAATTATGTGCACAATAATCCATATAAAGATAATCGTATTAAAGATCCAGAAAATTATCCATATTCATCTTTACGATTTCTTGAAACAGGAGAAGGAGTTTTACGGATAGATAAAGTTGATCTATATTTATAATGAAAAGCAACAGGATAAACCTGTTGCTACCCCCGACGGGGTAGGTTCGGGTTTATCCCGAACCAAAAGGGTTCATGCCAAAATATAAATTTGAAACAGGATAAACCCCCGATTCAATCGGGAGTAAACCTATTTCTACCCGCCAGATGTCGGGCAGGTTCAGGTTCATCCTGAACTACAGAATAAAGGAGTTCTTATGAAAAAAATTTTACTTTTAACTTTTACCTTTTGCCTTTTAACTTTTACCTTCTCCTTTGCTGATATTCCCAGAGAATATTTCCATAAACATTATGATATATCTGAAAAAATTTATTACCGTGCAGATTCCGTTCATTCCTATGATGCACTCTCTTATGAAATTGATCTTCAACTCTTTCCATCAACTCACTACATTTCTGGAAATGTTCTAACAAAGATAATGGCAAAAGAAGATAATCTGACAGAAGTATCTTACGAATTAGAACAATTAAATGTTGATTCTGTTTTTGTCAATGGAACTTCAGCCCCATTTTCTTATGATGATGAAATAATTACCATTACACTTGACCATACTTATAACATTGGCGATACACTTTCCACACAGGTTTTTTATCAAGGTTATCCAACTCTTAGCTCAGATGTGTATCACACTGGAATTCATTGGGGAAGCTATATCTTTACTTATTCTGACCCAAATGGTGCACGCTTCTGGTGGCCCTGTTATGACCATCCTTGGGATAAAGCCACTACAAAAATGAATATAACAGTTCCTGACGATCTAATAACAGCCTCAAATGGCATACTTGTAGATGAAATTGATAATGGAGATGGCACAAAAACATTTTACTGGGATAATACCGACCCCATTGCAACCTATCTTGTTTCTATTTGTGCAGGCAGCTATGCAACTTTTGAGCAGGATTATGAGGACATCCCAATTATAAATTATGTATATCCAGGACATCTAAATTTTGCACAAAACGACTTTGCCTGCATCCCAACCGCTCTGGGTATCTATGAAAATCTTTACGGCGAGTACCCTTTCCAAAAATATGGCATGGCAGAATGTGGCATTTTCGGTGGATGGGGCGGAATGGAACATCAAACTATGACCTCTATCGGAAGTGGACTTATCAATGGACAGGGCACTTATGAATGGATATTTGTTCACGAACTGGCACATCAATGGTTCGGTGATTGCTTAACTCCACTCACCTGGAAAGATGTGTGGCTTTCTGAAGGATTTGCTGTCTACTCTGAAGCACTTTATGTCGAAGGCACAGAAGGATTTCAAGCAATGTGCGATTATGTAGAAACCTCATTTCACCAATATTATCTAAACTGGGCTGGAGGTAGTGCTTATACAACTTATGATCCGCCATACAATATGTATTTCACTCCAGCAACTTATGAAAAACCCGCTTCTGTCCTGCATATGATAAGATTAATGGTCGGTGATGACGCATTTTTTAACATTCTTCAAACATATTTTGATTATTACAAAAATGGCAATGTGATTACTACAGACTTTCTTGAAGTATGCGAATCTGTTAGTGGAATGGATTTACAAGAATTCTTTAATGACTGGATTTTCGGCAGCGGGGTGCCAAGTTTTGAATTCTATTATCTGAAAAATACCCCAGGAATATCATACATTGATCTCGTCATCGCATCCCGCTCAATTTCAAATACAGATACAGATTTTGAGATGCAAATCCCATTCGGTGTTCAAACTTCATTGGGCGAAGACTCAGTTTTGGTTGATGTGGGACCTGAATTCTCCTATGTTACACTATCTTCAATATACGGAGAAATATTAGATGTTCAATTTGACCCCCATAACTGGATTTTAAATCGTGGTTGTACAGAAATCCTACCTGTTTTAAATTCTGCTTTACCTGGTGATAATTTTGTCTACTTAAGTTGGGAAGAATTTCCATATTTCTTGTACGATTCACATTATTCAATTTATAGAAGCGAGACATCTGGCGCAGGATATGAGAAAATTGCCTTAGTTCCAACTAGCGAAACTTCATATATTGATAGCTGTGTAGAAAATGGAAATACATATTATTATGTAATAACCTATGGGGTAATGTGGTATGCTGGCTACTCTGGGGAGACTGAATTCTCAAATGAGCTTTCAGCAACACCTATTTCTTTTCCAATGGATTGTGGAATCTTGCTTATTGACGAAACAAAAAATGGCACAGGCGGACCTGTTGATCCTTTGGATGAAACTGTTGATAGTCTGTATCACTATGTTTTGCAGAATTATAGTGTAACTGATTATGACTATACTTCAGGAGACTCAATCAGTCTTGATTTCATTTCTCATTATTCCACTGTCATCTGGCATGATGATGATTTTAACCAGCACCTCATTGAGAATGGAATTGATAAACTTGCTTCACTTGTCGTTAGCGGAGGGAATCTAATAATCTCTGGATGGAAAACCGCTAATTACCTTCCTGATTTTTTCTTCCAAAATTTTTTAAATACAGAAAACACTTCTATTATTTCAGATGTGGATTTTCTTGGAGCTTTTGGAGAAGATAGTTATCCTTATATTGATGTCAATGGAGAAATTTTCCCAACATGGAATGATAAATGGCCATATATCATCACATTCCCTGAAGCACAAGTAGAAAATATTTTGTATAGATATGATTCCTTCTCTGGTAATAACGATAGTCTTATTGTCGGTTTAGTAAATGATATGGAGGATAAAAGTCTTGTTGTTCTTGGCTTTCCGCTTTTTTTTATGGATGCGGATAATGTAAAGGTGTTTTATGAAACAATCCTAACTGAATTTGGTGAGGAAATGGGAGTGGATGATTGGTCTGAACCTACTGATTTTACACTTTATCAGAACTATCCTAATCCATTCAGCAGTTTTACAACAATTGCTTTTTTAACCGCAGAGAACACAAAGAACGCAGAGATAAAAATTTATAATGTAAAAGGGCAATTAGTGAAATGTTTGGAGTGTGGAGAGTCTCTCTCCACAATAGCCCCGATGTATCGGGATTACTCCATAAATTGGGATGGAAAAGACAATAATGGTAAGAAATTATCAGATGGAATATATTTTTATAAGTTAGATATCAAAAATTCACCGATTAAAAAAATGCTCCTACTTCGTTAAAATTTCGTAGGATAAATTTTGCTGAGATAAAAAAAGCAAATCAAATTAGAAAAGGACAAGATGGTATTCATTCTTGTCCCTTTTTAAACCTTGCTCAATTGCCTATTGCCAACTGCCTACTGCCAACTTATTTTATATGACAAAATCAACTGAATTGGTTCCTGGGTTGCCATCTTAATTAAATTCTTTTGATTAATAACATCTTCAAAAAGATCTTCATTAGTGTTCATTAAATATAATTCAACAATAGTCTCAACATCAAATAAATCTCCCTCTTTTAGGATATCAATTAGTCCTTTCTTAGCTGGTAAAACAAGTATAGAATAATCTTCGATTTCTGCTAATTCTGCTGCTTTTGCAATAGCATCATCAAGACTGCCAAGCTCATCCACAAGTCCAACTTTTACAGCATCAATCCCTGTCCATATACGACCCTGGGCAATTTTTTCAACCTCATCAAGAGTCATTTCTCTACCTTCGGCAACTAAATCCTTAAATTCATTATACAATTCTTCCATTTCAAAAGTCAAAGACTTAATATCTTCCTGTGATGTAGCAAAATTTGGAGATAAGTATGTTGCATATTTTCCTCTTTTTATTTGATAAGTATTTATATCAGCCCATTCCCGCAACTTTTGCCAGTTTGGTATAATACCTACAACCCCGATAGAACCAGTTAAAGTGTTCGGCTGTGCAAAAATATAGTCAGCTTTACAAGAAATCCAATAGCCACCAGAAGCTGCCATATTTCCCATTGAAACCACAATAGGTATCTTGGCATTCACCTCTTCTAATTTATTCAAAATAATATCAGAAATTAAAGCACTTCCACCCCCACTATTAACTCTAAATACCAATGCTTTCACTGATTTCATTCTTTGAATTCTGTCTAACTCTTTAATGATATTCTTTTCAGTAATTTTGCGATAATCACCACTAAATCCGGCATCAATATCTGACATCATAATCAAGCCTTGAGCATAGATAACTGCGATTTTATCAGAAGAATATTTTTTGATTTTTATAGTATAGTCCTTAAAATTTACTAAGGTATTATTCTTAAGAACAATATTCTCAAACTCCTTTTCATAACTTAATGCATCAACTAATTGAAGATCTAAAGCTCTTTGACCAGAAATCACAAATTCAGGTCTTTCTTCCATTATTTCTTCTATATCGCTATCAGAAAATTTTTGTGTATTGACCAGGTCGTCCATATATTGATTATATAAATCATCAATAAACTTGGTAAAACTTTCACGAAGAGGTTCTGACATCTTCTTTCTATTGAATATTTCTCCACTTCCTTTATATTTACCTTGATGTAAAACGGTAAATTCAATCCCAATTTTATCTAAAAAACCTTTATAATAACTAATCTCAGCTCCAATACCAGCTAATGCGATACCAGCAGAAGTTGAAGGATTCAGAAAGATCGAATCAGAAACTGATGCTAAATAATATCCTTTATCAAGTGTAATATCAATATAAGAGTATATTTTTTTCCCGGATTGCTTGAAATCTAATAGCTTATCTCGTAACTCTTTTGTAAAAGACCAACCAGCCCTATAAAATTCAGGTTTAAGAATTATACCTTTAATGCGAGAGTCTTGCTTGGCTTTATCAAGCTTTCTGCAAATATCCCCAATTGAAATCTTTTCTTTTAAGAAGAAAATCCCGTCATATTCGTTATGATCGTGATGCAAACCGCCAAGTGAAAGTTCGAGGTATGTGTTAGGTTTTATTGCAACCTTTTTCTTGGCTGGTATGGATTTTGCTAAAATTATTATAAATACTATAAAAAGGAAACCAATAACAGCAAAAATCCAGAGTATTACTTTTCCGATTTTTTTCATCTGAAAGTCCTTTCGCCACAAAGGCACAGAGACACAAAGTAAAAAAATAAAAACATGATAAATTCGCCGAATATCACACACTCATTCCCAAACCCTACCCAATTTAATTGGGTATTGGGAATGCCTGCAATTTAATTCTACTTTGCCTGCCCCGCCTGCCCTGTGGAATTTCTTCTTATTCCACTGGGGTTAAATCTCTTTTCCTATTTAATGGGGTGTCCCAATTTTTTTCGGGATGTGTGTGTTTAATCTTTTGCACATTCCAATTTTTAACGATTAATAATTTTATCTGACCAGTTCTGTCAAGAAAATAAATTCTTCTATTCCTAATTCTTCCGGTCTTCTTGAAAGATCAATCTGGGATTTAGTAGAGTTTTCAATAAGAACTTGATAATCCTGCTTATCTAAATAAGTTCGCAGACTTGTTCTTAACATCTTTCTTCGGTGTTGGAATGTATAATCAATGATGTTCCATAGAAGTTCATCATTTTTAATTTTAGGAATCTCATCTTTAGGAATTAATTGGATAACAGCCGAAGTTACTTTAGGTTTTGGTTTGAAAAGGTGAGGTGGAATTGTAAACAATTTTTTCACCTCAAAATAAAATTGCACTTTTATAGGTAATCTTCCGTAATCCTTACATCCTGGTTTGGCAATAATCCTGTCCGCAACCTCATCCTGAATCATTATAGTAATCGATGAAAATAACTCCCGATTTTCAATAAGCTTAAAAATAACCGGAGAAGTTATATGATATGGAAGATTGGCAACGACTTTAACCTTTTCATGCTTGGCATAATTAGTAAAATTAACTTTAAGAATGTCTTGATTTATGAGATGTAATTTGGGGTCAGTAAATTTATCTTTCAAAAAATCAAACCATTGTTTGTCAATTTCAAAAGCAATTAATTTATTACAATTTTTTATAATCTGTTCTGTTAGAATTCCGCTACCAGGTCCAATCTCCCAAACAATATCATTCTCAGAAATTCTTGCATATTTAATGATCTTTTTTGCAATGTTTTTATCGATCAGGAAATGCTGACCAAGAGATTTTTTATAATACCTTACCATCGAGAACACCGATAATCACCGATAAAATACTTTTACAAATTAATATATAAAAATTTTCCAATTTGCTAGTTCTTAGTTATAAATTGTTACTCTACCACAATGCTAACCAATTTTTTAGGCACAACAATAACTTTTTTTATCTCTTTTCCATCAATATAAGTTCTAATCTTTTTATCAGATAATGCCAGTTTCTCAACTTCTTCATTGGAAGTATCCACTCCAACAACGATCTTGCTTCTTATTTTTCCATTAATCTGTATAACAAACAATACTTCATCTTTAATTAGAAATTTTTCATTGTATGTAATCCACCCCGACTCAAGAATTGATTGTTTGTGACCAAACATCTCCCATATTTCTTCTGCGATATGAGGAGCAAAAGGTGAAAGGAGTTTAGGAATGACTTCAATAGATTCTCTATAAATTGCTTTTTCAATATTTGAACTATCTTCATTTATATTGAAACTTGTCACATTATTAAGGTGTTCCATAATAGCTGCAATAGCAGTATTGAATTGCATTCTATCTTCAATATCTTCTGTTACCTTTTTTATTGTATGATGAGTGCTGTATCTTAACTTTCTTAAAGATTGCGAGATTTCTATATCTTCATCATAATTTTTTGGACAATGTATTAGAAAATCATTTTTTTCAGAAACCAACACCCAAATACGATTAAGAAAACGGAATGCACCTTTAATTCCTTCATCGTTCCATTCAACATCCTTTTCCGGAGGAGAAGCAAAAAGCATAAAAACACGAATCGTATCTGAACCATATCTGTCAATAAAAGATTGAGGATCAACAATGTTCCCTTTAGATTTGGACATCTTTGCTCCATCTTTAGTTACCATACCTTGTGTAAGAAGGTTCGTAAATGGTTCATCTGTAAATACTAATCCAATATCTCTAAAAAATTTATGAAAGAATCTGGCATAAAGCAAATGCATACAGGCATGCTCAATGCCACCAATATATTGGTCAACAGGTAGCCAATGAGATGCGATTTCTTTATCAAATGGAAGTTTATCATTTTTTGGATCACAAAAACGAGCATAATACCAGGAAGAATCAAAGAATGTATCCATTGTATCCGTTTCACGCTTTGCAGGTCCTCCACATTTTGGACAGATAGTGTTAACAAAATCTGATACAGTTTTAAGTGGGTTTTGTGTAGTTTTTCCAACCTGAACATTTTCTGGAAGTTTAACAGGCAATTGATTTTCCGGCACTGGCACCACCCCACATTTATCACAATAAATAATTGGTATGGGAGTTCCCCAGTACCTTTGTCTTGAGATGCCCCAATCACGCAGACGATAATTAGCTGTTTTCTTGCCAATACCTTTTTGTTCCATCCATTCGGAAATTTTCTTAATTGCATCCCGACTTTTCATACCATTAAACTGTTTTGAATTGCTCATTATTCCATCATCAGTATAAGCCACTTTCATTTCTTCTAATTTAAGTGATTTATCCCAATTTTGTATGACAATTTTGATTGGCAGGTTATACTTATGTGCAAACTCAAAATCTCGCTGGTCATGCGCTGGCACACACATAACAGCACCACTTCCATATTCCATCACAACATAATTACCAACCCAGATGGGAATCTCTTTGCTATTCACTGGATTTATAGCATATTTACCAGTGAATATCCCTTCTTTTTCTGTATCTTCAGCAGTGCGTAAGATTTTATCTTCATTAATGATTCTCTCAACAAATTTATCAATTTCTTTTTCATCAGGATTGCCTATTTTCAATTTTTTTACAAGAGGATGTTCAGCAGCCAAAACCATATATGTGCAACCAAAGATTGTATCTGGACGAGTTGTGAATACTGGGATAATCTCATCAATTTCTGTAATCTTAAATAATATTTCTGTGCCATAACTTTTTCCAATCCAATTTTTCTGCATTGTGATAACTCTTTGAGGCCAATTCCCAAGTTTAGAATGGTCTAATAATTCTTCAGCATAATCTGTGATTTTGATAAACCATTGTTCAACTTCCCTTTGTTCCACTTTAGTTTCACATCGCCAACAATATCCATGCTCTGCTTGTTCATTTGCAAGGACTGTTTTGCAATTTGGACACCAATTCACAAAAGATGACTTTCTATAAATTAGTCCTTTTTCATACATCTTAAGAAAAATCCACTGATTCCAGCGATAATATTCCTCATCACAAGTAGCGAATTCTCTATCCCAATCATACCCGAATCCAATTGCCTTAAACTGACCACGCATCTTCTCAATATTTTGGTAAGTAGTAATCTTTGGATGAGAATTATTCTCGATAGCACAATTCTCAGCAGGCAATCCGAAGCTATCATAACCCATTGGTTGAAGGACTTTATATCCATGTATAATTTTATAACGAGCAATAGCATCTGCAATTGAGTAGTTAGAAATATGTCCCATATGAAGTGCTCCAGATGGATATGGGAACATGGAAAGTAGATAATATTTAGGTCTCTTATCCTGTTCAGTTACATAAAACAATCTTTTCTGTTCCCAGACATTCCGCCACTTTTTTTCAATCTCTTGAAAAGGATATTCCATTTAACCTCCAGTTGACAAAGAATCTAACTTATTTGGTTATTCATAAAAAATATGGCTTATTTTAGTCAATTTTTTTATTATACAAAATCACTATATGACCAACAATTCTATAAATAAAAAATCTTATCATTAAAAATATTGACATAAAAATTTTTACATAATTAAAAAGATTATATGAAAGTTATTATATTTATTCTGAATGTGATAATTCTATTTGTTCTTCTGTGTTGCAGTTATGATGAACCAGAGTCGAAAGATAAAATTCCACCCTCAAAAGTACATCTAATTCCTCATCGATGTGATCCTGGTGATCCTGGATGTACATATACTGATAAAAATAATGGTATTGACCCAGTGCAATCTGGTAATCCAGATGACAACTGGATGCGAATCCAATGGGGTGATGAATTAATAAAGGATCCCGATATTGATCATATTGATGTGTATAGATATAATAATGAAGATACTACTAAAGTGATGGTGGATAGGATAGATTATCATCTAGATTCTACACAATATGTTGATAAATTTAATGGTGTGGATGTAGTTATTCAAAGAACCTGGTCTTATTATATCATACCTTATGATGAAGCTGATAACTTTACTAATTCTGATACTGTGTCATATAGATTGTTAGGCGTACCTGGATTAATTACTCCTGAAGATAATGATGAATGCGGTATCAATGAAAATATTTTATTCTCTTGGAATGATGTTTCTTTATCAACTTTATACCGTATTATATTTTTTGACAGCACTCATAGTTTCATTACTAGTAATGATATAGACAGTACAGGATGCAATATTGTCCCTTTAACTTCAGGACTTATTCCTGGTTATACATACATCTGGAGGATAGATGCATTCGGAGCAGAATATGAACCTGGTAGGAGAAGCGGTTCTGAATCTGAAGAAAGAAGAATCACTTTTTCATCTGAATAATAACGATAAATTTGACTAAAATACTCTCTTGGATATATTTCATATATCTAATAAAAAATGGAGCTTATATGAAACGAATTATTTTTATTATTTTTTTTATTCTATTATCTGTTGAATTTGTAATAGCTCAAACTACTCCAACCTTTTCAATACCTCCAAGCAGTTGTGCATATACATATTCAGGAGCTATGGGTGATATTGAACAGTTAAGAATTTATACATATATTTGGGGACGAGTACGGAAACCCGGATTATATATTGTCCCAGATGATACTGACCTTCTGGCTTTAATATCTCTTGCTGGAGGACCTACAGAAGATGCAAAACTTTCAAAAGTCAGAATAGTAAGACCGGGTTTGAGTGGTGAAGAAAAAGAAGTAATTTGGATAAATCTTAAGAAATATTTAGATACGGGCGATAGAAGCAACATACCTTTGCTTATGCCTGGAGATACAATTATAATTTCTGGAACTGTCTTTTATGGTGTTGCAAAAGTAGCAGATTTTCTGTCAAAAATTGCTGTGGTTTTAAGCGTTTACAATTTATATTTAAATATTAAATAAGATTAGAAAAGAGAGCAAAAAAATGGAACCATATCCTGAACAAGAAATTAAGTTAAAAGATTATCTTAGAATTATACTCCAGCATAGATGGATGATAGTTATTATATTTTTAGTTGTTGTCACAGCAACTGTATTCTATACGATTCGTGCACCACGCATATATGAAAGCTCCGGAAAAGTGCTTCTTGAATTGAAGAAACAAACCGACATATTCTTCCCGACCAGTGGATTTGGAAGAAATGATTTAAATAATCAGATGGAAGTAATAAAAAGCACTCCTATAATGATCGGGGCTACAGAAAAATTAAGACGACATCCTGAAGCAACTATTTTTCCTATTCTTGCCGCAACAAATCCAGAGAGGGCTTTGGCTAAAGGTATTGATGTTTCTTCTGGAAGGGAAGTTGATATAATCGATATCAGTTATAAATCGATAAATCCTGTAGAAGCACAAGCAGTTGTTAATTCTGTGATTGAAAGTTATCAGGAAGAAAACCTTAAATATTCAAGAGCTGAAGTTACAAATGTCAGAGAATTCTTAGAAAGGCAGTTAGATATTACATCCAAAAAACTCTCTATTTCTGAAGAGGATCTTAGGGAATATAAGATTCTACACGAGGTGTTTGCTCTTTCTGCAGAAACCACAGAAATGATTAAAAATATGGTTGAATTTGAAGCTGAATTAAGCATAGCACAAACTGACTTGAAAGTAGCACAAGAAAAACTTAATTATTTAAAAGCAGAATTAACAAAACTAGATGCATCTTTAGGTAAAGAGGTTATTTCAATTTCATCTCCACTTTTAGAACAATTAAGGCAGAAACTAATTGAGAATGAAAGCAAACTGGCAATCCTTCTTACTAAAAAGGGATATACAGCAGAGCACCCGGAACTAATGATTTTGCAAGAAGAAATCGATAATATAAGATCACAAATGAAAATTGAGATAGATAAAATCCTTCAGGTTGATGAAGATACTTTTAATCCCTTAGATAGACGTCAGAAATTATTGACTGATATTATATCTGTTGAAGTTGAACACCAAATAGCAAAAGCAAAAAAAGATGCTCTGGAAAGTGTTGTAGAAAAATATTCAATCAAAATGTCTGGCCTTCCAGATGCGGAATTAGAACTTGCACGTCTTGAAAGAGCAAAGGCTATTAATGAACAAATTTATAGTATGCTCACAACCAAATATGAAGAAGCAAAAATCTCTGAAGAAGGAAAAGTAAGTAATATCAGAATACTTGAAAGAGCCAAGTTACCAATCTCCCCTGTTTCTCCGAAAGTAAAAATGAACATTCTTATCTCTATAATATTAGGACTTGGACTTGGAGTTGGCGCAGCATTCTTATTAGACAGCCTAAATACAAAGATTCTAAATCTGTCTGATGTAGAACGATATGTTAAGCTCCCTGTTCTGGGAACCATACCTGACATTCCCATTAGTGAAAGAAAGTTAGAAGAGATTGAAGATAAAATAAAATTTATTTCTGACAGTGATGAAAAGGAAAAACTATCTATTGAACAAAGACAGATGGCTGCTCGTCTTGTTCCACACTACAGTCCAAAATCACCAATAGCAGAAGCTTATCGAACTTTTAGAACAAATGTTGTCTCTTTGCCAGGCTCTTCAAGTAATAAAACATTCCTGATTACAAGTTCTGGTCCAAAAGAAGGAAAAACGACAACTTGTGCTAACCTTGCAATTACACTTGCTCAAATGGATTCAAAAACTCTCCTTTTAGATTGTGATATGCGTCGTCCAATGGTGCATAATCTCTTCTATGTAAAAAGAGAAAATGGACTTTCAAAATATATTACTGATGGCGGAATTCCACTTTCAGAAGTTATAAAACCTTCTGGAGTTAAAAATCTGGATTTAATCACAAGTGGCCATGTTCCACCTAATCCTTCTGAATTGCTTGCATCGCAAAAAATGGACCAGTTAATTGAAGAGCTTAAACAGAGGTATGATTACATTATATTTGATTCACCTCCTTTAATTGCTGTCACAGATGCTATGATTCTGGCTAAAAAGGCAGATGCCCTTGTACTTATTGTGAGAACCAAAATAACTGACCGCGGAATAATTGATCGTGGAAAGTCGTTATTGGAAAATATTGGTGTGACCGCTGCTGGTGTGGTAGTAAATGGAATCGAAGTTAAAAGATACTATAGTGGGTATAAATACTACTATTATTACTATTATTACTATTATTATGCAGATGAAGGCAAAGGCGAAAAAAAGAAAAGGAGAAAGCATCACAGACATTAAAAACTCCTTAGCAAAAATTAACCTTTTTTTAGATACAATTTTTCTCAGAAAGAATGGTTTTCACGAAATAAGAACAATATTAACAGAAATTCAATTAGAAGATAATTTAATATTTAGTTTGACAGAAAGTAATAAAATAAAAATTTCTTGCAACTCAAATGAATTAAAAGAAGTAGATAATATAATTTATAAAATTGCCTGTTTTTTGAAAGATAAATATAGAGTTAAAAAAGGATTGGATATTTCTCTTAAGAAGAATATCCCTGTTTCAGCTGGTTTGGGTGGTGGTAGTTCAAATGCTGCATTGACTATCAAAAGTTGTAATACACTGTGGAATTTAAAATTATCAAAAAGCGAGATGCACAAGATTGCTGCAAGATTTGGTAGTGATATCAATTTTTTCTTAGAAGGTGGAATCGCTTATCTTACTGGAAAAGGAGAAAATGTCAGTAAAATATCTACAAGTCTTAAAGTAGAAAACTTACTTCTTGTTAATCCACGAATTCAAATTTCAAGTAGAGAAGCTTATTCCTGGTCAACAATAAAACTTGAGAAAAGAGATAAATTTCAAAAATTAAGCGATGCCATTGAAACTAATGACATACCAAGTCTATGCAAAAACTTATATAATAGTTTAGAAAATGGTGTATTTACTCGTTACCCAATAGTAAAGGAAATAAAAGAAAAAATGTTAGATCTTGGTGCATTGGGAAGTTTAATGTCAGGGAGTGGTTCTACAGTTTTTGGTATCTTTGATTCAAGGGATAAAATGGAATCTGCAGAAAAATATTTTCATAATCAAAACTTTTGGACATATAAAACCAAAATTGATATAAACAGTGATTCCTCCCAAATTAGTTTTACCCCTATGAATAAATATTCTACAGTGTTTAAATATATATTCAATAGGCAATAGGCAATCTGCAGTAGGCAATGACCAAAAAAAATATTATAAAAGATGACAAATTTTAAAGATTTAACTGTTTTTAAAAAAGCTTTTAGTTTGGCAATGGAAATTTATCGCTTCACTAAAAGTTTTCCTAAAGATGAACTTTATTCCCTTACAAGTCAAATTAGAAAATCATCTCGTTCTGTTTGCTCAAATATTGCCGAAGGATACAGAAAACGTCAATATCCAGCACATTTTGTTAGTAAAATATCTGATGCGGATATGGAAAATAGCGAAACGCAAGTATGGATTGATTTTGCCTTTAGTTGTAATTACATTGATAAAAATATAAAGCAAAGTTTAGAAGATAAAACACTTGAAATAGGACGACTTTTAAATCATATGATAGAAAACCCTGAGAAATATCAAAAAAAAGTAATCCACCATCTGTCGGAATCAAAAGGGAAAAATCGCTAACTGTTCACCCTTCGCCCCGATTTATTGGAACGGAGAATGGGCTAATTGCCAATTGCCAATTGCATATTAAATGTATATTTCTCTGCTGAATGGGTGGAATTACTAATAAACTAGGAATTTATAAAAAGTTATTATTGAAAAATGTACTCAAAGCTTCGCATATTTACTGGAAATGCTAATAAAGAATTAGCACAAAAAGTTGCTGAACATGCAGAAATCCCTTTAAGTAGGGCAAAAGTTTTTAAATTCTCTAATGATAATACTTTTGTTAAGATAATTGATAATGTTCGCGGCTCAGATGTATTTATCATCCAGCCAACCTGTGTGCCTGTTAATGATAATCTTATGGAACTTCTTATTATGATTGATGCTCTTCATCGTGCTTCTGCTGCAAGAATTACAGCTGTAATTCCGTATTTTGCATATGCAAGGTCAGATAAAAAAGACCAACCAAGAGTCCCGATTACTGCAAAATTAGTAGCTAATTTGATAACCATAGCAGGAGCAAATCGGATTATAACATTTGACCTGCATGCTGAACAGATTCAAGGATTTTTTGATATACCTGTTGATCATCTCTCCATGCTTCCAATCTTCTTGAGTTACTTCAAACCCTTAAATCTCAAAGATGTTGTAGTAGTCTCTCCTGATACGGGTGGAACGGATCGCGCTAGATGGTTAGCAAAAGGACTTAATGCAAGTATAGCAATTGGCGATAAGAGAAGAATCGGAAATCAGGGTAATATGGAATTATTATATATTGTTGGAGAAGTGAAGCATAAATCTGCTATTATTGTGGATGATATTATTGATTCTGGTAGGTCAGTAATAAATATGGCAAAAGAACTTACAAAACAAGGAGCTTCAAAAATATATTGTGCTTGCACTCATCCGGTATTAAGTGGCGATGCAATAGAAAGAATTGATAGATCCCCAATAGCAGAATGTATTGTTACTGATTCTATACCTCTCGGTGAAAAAAAAAAGAGAAGTGCAAAAATTAAACAACTCTCAATCGGTTCACTTTTAGCTCAAGCAATCACAAGAGTACATAATGAAGAATCATTAAGTGTATTATTTAAAACTGAAAATGAGGAAAGTTAAAAAATGAAAATAACTACTGAGATTAGAAATACAGGACAAAAAGAATCTAAGAAATTAAGAAAAAATGAAAAAATACCTGCAATATTATATGGAAAGGGGTTTGATTCAATTCCTTTAGCATTAGATTATAAAAAATTTACTCACTCATATAGAGAAATTGCAGGTCATCAAAGCTTTATCTTTCTTACAGTCAAGGGTAAAGAATATAGAACTTTGATAAAAGAAATGCAAATAGATCCACTTTCACGAAAGATAATGCATATTGATTTTCAAGAGATTTATGCTGGTCAAATGATTGATGTTAAGATTCCAATCAATTTGGTTGGAGATGCTCCGGGAATTATTGAAGGTGGAATATTTGAAATGCATTTAAGAGAATTAGAAATAAAATGTATGCCAAAAGACTTGCCAGATTCTTTTGAATTAGATGTATCAAAATTACAAATTGGTGATTCAATTCATATTGCAGATATAGTAGAAAAATTGCCAAATATTGAAATTCTTCATGCTCAATCTACTCCAATAATCAGCATCATATTACCTAAAGCTGAAAAAGTCGCAGTCACAGAAGAAGTTGAAGAAGTCGTTGAAGAAGAGATTTCCGAAGAAGCTAAAGAAGAAGCTAAAGAGGAAAAGAAATAACTGCTCTGTGAAACTAATTGTTGGACTTGGAAATCCCGGAGATGAATATGAAAATAATCGTCATAATATTGGCTTTGTAGTGCTTAAAGAGTTGTGCAAAAAAATTCATGCTAATAATTTCAAGAAGAAAAGAAGCTATTTCATTGCTGATAAGAATGACTTCCTATTCTTGCTACCTCGCACATATATGAATCTCTCTGGAATTGCAGTTCGGAAAGCTTTTAGAAAATACAAGATTGCTTTGAATAATTTATTAATTGTGTTAGATGATATCAATCTCCCTCTTGGGAAAATCAGAATTAGAGAAAAAGGAAGTGATGGTGGTCATAATGGACTTAAATCAATAATTGCTGAACTTAACTCACAAGATTTCCCAAGATTAAGAATTGGCATTAGATCAGATATATCTGAAATGTCAGATGTTGAAGTTTCCCTGAAAGATTTTGTACTTTCTGACTTTACAAATGAGGAGAAAGAAGGATTGGAAAATGCCACCACTCAAGCTGTAGATTTGATTTCTTATTTCCTCTTTCAGGATTATAAAAAGATGAGTGATGTGTTTAGTCAAGTGAGTTCATTATCCCAACCCCCTGACGATGATTAGGTAAATCGGGATTAATACCCTATAATATTAAAGGGGAAAAACCGAAAGGAATAATATGAAAAGAAAATATGAATCCATGTTTATTTTACCACCAATTGAAGATGAAAAAGTAAAAGAAAACATAGAAAAAGTAAAAAATTTCATTACCAAAAAAGAGGGTGAAATTTTAGAAGTAAAAGAATGGGGGAAAAGAAAATTAGCTTATGAAATTGACCATTACAATGAAGGATATTATGTAATAATCCTATTTAATCTTGATGCTAATCATATTTCTTCATTAGAAAATTTCTATAAATTAAATGAAAACATTATTCGATTCATAGTTATAAAACAAGATAAATAATAAAAAACAAGTAATGATTATGATTGTAAATAAGTAATGAAGTGAGGTACAAAATGGCTAAGAAATTAAGCTTTCCCAGAGTTAATTATGTAATAATTTCTGGTAGGTTAACCAGAGATGTTGAGTTACGTTACACTCCTTCTGGGACACCAACTGCTAATATCGGAATCGCTTCTGATAGATCTTATCGAGATTCAGATGGCAACTGGCAGCAAGAAACCAGTTTCCTGCGAGTGGTTGCTTGGACAAGGCAGGCAGAATGGGCAGCAGAAAATCTTAAAAAGGGCTCACCTGTCATCATTGAAGGTAGAATTCAGTCGCGTAATTGGCAGGATAAGGATGATAAGCCCAGAACAACTGTTGAAATTGTTGCAAGCAGAATTCAAAGATTAGAAAGAGAATTCGAAGAAGGAGAAGAAAGCCCTTCAAAGCCTGAAACTGCAAAAGAAAAGGAATTAAAAGAAGATGAACAAAAAGAAGACAACATCCCCTTCTAGAAAACCTACTCGATTCCAAAGGGAAAGATTTTTAAAGAAAAGATTTTGCAAATTTTGCAGAAATCCAAACATAGTGATTGATTATAAAAATATTGAAGTTTTTAAAAAAATGACTAGTGAATCTGGCAAGATAGTTCCTCGCAGAATTTCTGGAACTTGCAGTAAGCATCAAAGAAAATTGGCTCGAGAAATTAAAAGAGCTCGGCAAATGGCTCTTATTCCATATGTAGGTATATAAGTTTTCTCAAATGATTCTGCAAGTTGCTCTTATTGCAGTCGTTTCAATCTTTTCTCCACTGATTGGCTTAATTATTTCCATTCCATATTTTGCCAAAAAAATCCTTCCTGAAAATCCAAATATCGCAAGTATACAAAGTAAAAAATCACACTCAACTCCAATAATATTACTGGAAATCTTTACAGTTTCACTCCTGGTATTGTTTGTAATTAAAATTCTGAGCTGGCAACGGGGCTTAGAAGTCTGGGTAAGTGTGGGATTAGCATCAGTAATCTTTGCCCTAATTTTGCAAAAACTAAAGAATTATGAATTTGCTATACTTTATGCAGCTCTTCCTGGATTTGTATTTATATCAATAAAGAATCTCTTCTTCTTCAATTCTATAAAGGAGCAATTAGAACAAAGCCAGCAATTATTACTGGAAAATATAGAAAAAATGTTTTCTCCGGAAATGCTTGAAAATATGATGCCCACAGTAATAAAAGTTCAAAATATATTTCTAAATGGAAATGCAGCTATCCTGATGTTTGGTATAATACTTGGGCTTTTAATCGGTGCATTGATTTTATCAACAAAATTAGAATGGCTAAGATGGAATTTCGATTCTGTCAATTTCCCTTTTTATCTCCAGATCGCAATAGCAATTGGATTGATATTATTTATCTTCAAGCTAAGAATCATAAGTTATAATTTGCTTGTGATATGTGGCTTTTTCTATCTCATTCAAGGTTATTCGTTATTATATTTTTTTATGAAAAGAACATTCAGAAGAAGTTACTTTTTGGGTATTGTGTTATTAATTATTCCTTTTTTAAATTATTATTTATTGATCATTATTTCCATTTTTGGACTTTTAGACACATGGATACATTTTAGAAAATATGCTCTCGCAGAAGGAGACTGATAATGAAAGTGATTCTAAAAAAATACAATGAGAAACTCGGTGAAGTCGGAGATGTTATTAAAGTGGCTGACGGTTATGCAAGAAATTATCTTTTACCAAAAGGGGTTGCAATTCTTGCAACCACGAAAAATCTTACTCTAATTAAACAACTAAAAGAATCGGAAGAAAAACGACAAGCTGAGGAATTCAAAGAAGCAGAGATGATAATGAAACAGATAGAAAAAGCCACCTGTACCTTCGATAGGCTTGCTGACGATAAAGGACATCTTTATGGTTCTATAAGCGAAATGGATATTGTCAATGCTCTGGAAGAGAAAGGCTTAACTATTGACAAGACTAATGTAATATTGGAAAAACACATCAAAGAAACAGGTAGCCATATGGTAGATATAGAATTAGAAGATAAAATTAAAGGTAAAATAAAAATTAAGGTAGTCAAGCTTAAGAAAGAGAAGAAAGATGAAGAAAATACTTAGTATAATTAGAGAAATCTTTATGTGGGTTGTTATAATCCTGGCTTTTTCAGCACTTGGCTTAGGAAGTGATAATCCATCAAGGTCTGCATTAATCTTGGCAATAGTTGCAGTGATTATTTTCGCTATTGGATTTGTGGTTGCAAAACATAGTCAGCGTCATACTGTTACCACTCGTGCCCATATACTTTTCAAACGGATATTTGGAATTATCTTGCTTGCTTTTGGATGTATTCTACCAAATCTTGTTTTAAGTAAAGCAAACTTTGCTTTTACAATTCAAGCACTGATTTTTGTTTTTGCATTACTATTAATTGCACTTGGAGCATTTGCAGTTTTCCTGATTAGGAAAGGTTCTTTCCTATCTTTCCTTGGATACATTCTTCTAATAATCGGAGCATTCCTACCAGCTTTAGCAATGGCAAGTTATGATATCAGTTATAATGCATTAGGAACAGTATATTATCTCCTTATTGCACTTGCATTATTCTCATGGGTAGGAATATCCATGATTGCTGCAAAAAAGCCAGCATAAATGTCTTCATTTACTCATATTGGAAATATAATTGAAAGCCTGATAAAAGATCTTTCCCAAAAAGGCTTCTCAAGAGAAATTAAAATTGGCTTACTTTGGAATAGAGCTGTTGGTGGAATCTTAAGCAAAAAGGCTCTAATAAACAAACTTGAAAATAATATCCTGTTCGTAAATGTAGAAAATAGTGTATGGCTCCAAGAATTGATCCTGCAGAAATCAAAAATTATCTATAGAATTAACAAAAAATTAAACCATCAAGACAAGATTAAAGATATCATTTTTTCAATCTCTGCTAAAAGAATTCACATTTAATCCGCCAGCTCCACGATGTATCGGAAAGTCGCGATTCACCCTTCGTCACGATTACATCGGGACGGAGAACAGGTAAATCTGGACCGGTGGATAAATTCTAAATACGAAATTATACGCAGTAAATAAATTCAAATCTTAAATATTCAAAACTAAAAAGATGCAAAGATAACGATTTTGAATTATGCAAACCAAGATCGCACCTTCTATATTATCTGCAAATTTTCTTGATTTAGAAAAGGAGATCAAGCAGGTTGAAAGATCTGGTGCAGATATGCTCCATCTTGATATTATGGATGGTCATTTTGTGCCAAATCTTACTTTTGGTCCTGGATTAGTGAAACAAATAAGAAAAATAACAAACCTCCCCTTAGATGCACATTTGATGATTTCCAATCCAGAATTTTTCATACCGAAATTCATTGAAGCTGGAGCTGATTATCTCTCATTTCATATTGAAACGGATTCTGAATATAAGAAATTATTGAATAGAATTAGAAAAGCTAATGTTAAAGCAGGAATTGCAATCAATCCAGAAACACCCTTGAAAAAAGTTGGACAACTTCTAAACTTTGTAGATTTTATTTTGATAATGACTGTTCATCCAGGATTTGGCGGGCAGAAGTATATTGAAGATTGTACACAAAAAATCCAAAAGATTTCAGAAATGATAAATCAGAACTTGTCCCTGATTAAGACCGTTCCTAGTCCTCGATTAAATCGGGGAGCTCAGGAATCGGGGATTGAGATTGAAGTAGATGGTGGAATAAATTACCAGACTGCAAAATTAGCTAAAGAAGCAGGTGCAAATATTCTCGTGGCAGGCAATTTTATATTCTCCAGCAATAATTATAAAGAAGTAATTAAAGGGTTACGAAATGTTTGAGTCACTCACAGGCAGACTTACAAAAATTTTCTCAAAGCTCAAGGCTCGGGGAAAACTATCTGAAAGAGATATTAAAGATGGTTTGCGGGAAATTAGACTTGCATTGCTCGAAGCAGATGTAAACTATCTCATTGTTAAAAATTTCATCAAAGAGATTGAAAGAAGGGCTTTAGGTGAAGCTGTTCAAAAATCCCTTACTCCGGGTCAACAGATTGTCAAAATTGTTAACGAACAATTAATCTCCTTAATGAAATCTGATGCTCCAGAAATGGCTTTCCCAAAAAACAAAAGCACAAAATTGATGATAGTTGGCTTGCAAGGTTCGGGTAAAACTACCGCTTGTGCAAAACTTGCATTACATTATAAAAAACAAAATTTCTCTCCCCTTTTAGTTGCTGCAGATATATATAGACCTGCTGCAATTAAACAATTGGAAACTTTAGGAAAATCAATTGAGGTGCCTGTCTATTCTGAGGATATTACGAATGTATCAAAAATTGCGAAAGACTCTTTCAATTTTGCAGAGAAAAATCAACATAATCTTATAATTTTTGATACTGCTGGACGGCTTCATATTGACAACAAAATGATGACTGAAATTGAAGATTTATCCAGAATAATCAAACCTGATGAGATACTTTACATCGCTGATTCTATGACTGGTCAGGATGCTGTTAATAGTGCAAAAGAGTTTGATTCCCGTCTTAATCTTACAGGTATAATTCTTACTAAGTTAGATGGGGATGCGAGGGGTGGTGCGGCACTATCTATCAGGGCAGTTACAGAAAAACCAATCCGTTTTGTTAGTATTGGTGAAAAACTAAATGAATTTGAAATCTTTCATCCTGACAGAATGGCTTCACGCATTCTGGGTATGGGAGATGTTCTTACTTTTATTGAAAAAGCAGAAGCTGCTTTTGATAAGAAAGAAGTAGAAAAATTAGAGAGGAAACTCCGCAAAAATCTTTTTACTCTTGAAGATTTCCTTATTCAAATACGACAGATGCAAAAAATGGGATCATTAGATGATATTTTGAAAATGATGCCCGGTACAAATTCTAAACTTATGAAAAATATCAAAGTTGATGAAAGTGATATCAAGCATATAGAAGCCATTATTCTTTCTATGACGAAAAAGGAGAGAGAACATCCTGAAATCATAAATGGAAGTCGCAGACAAAGAATTGCAAAGGGTAGTGGAACATCTCTTCAAAAAGTAAACCAATTACTCAAGCAATTTGACCTGATGAAAAAAATGATGAAAGGTATGAGTAAAGGTAAATTCAAATTTGCAAACCAGTTTCTGCAAATCTAAAACCTACAACAACTTCTGCCTTTTTATTAAATAAGCAAAAAGTGCTTTATCATAAGTAGTACTCGTATTTATCGGCACATAATCAATGTATGCGTTATGACATTTTGAGGAGAAGAATTTTTTCATCTCCTCAATTTTTTTCAAATACATCTTTTTAATCTCCCAGGGTTGAGTAATTAACTCCTCCCCGGTTTCCATATCAATAAATTTTGTTTTCCGGTTATATTTAAAATACAATTCTTGTTTATCCAGTATATGAAAGACAACTACTTCATGTTTCTGATGACGAAAGTGCTGTAAGCCCATCATGATTTCTTCAGGTTCGTCTAATAGATCAGAAATGAGAATAATCAAACCTCTTTTTTTTATTCTATCCGCAAGATTGTGTAATATATTTGCAGTATTTGTTGTATATTGTGGAGTTAGGTCTGCTAATTCATGAAAAAGTGTATTCAGATGGGTTTTTGCAGAACGGGCTGGAATATAGCTACGAATTTCTTCTGAGAATGAAAGAAGTCCTACTGCATCCTGCTGGCTTATCATCAGATAAGATAATGCTGATGCAAGAGTCTTTCCATATTCAAGTTTGCTTATTTTTTGCGATGTAAATCCCATAGATTTACTGCAATCAATCAAAATATATGCTTTAAGATTTGTCTCTTCCTCAAATTTTTTAATAAAATATCTATCAGATTTTGCAAACACTTTCCAATCAATATGTTTAATAGAATCACCAGGGAGATACTCACGGTGCTCCAAAAATTCTACACTAAAACCATGATATGGTGATTTATGCAGACCAGTTATAAATCCTTCAACTATTAAACGAGCTCGAATTTCAAATCTGTCTAATTTTGCTACAATTTCTGGATTCAAAAAATCTTTATCATTCATGGGGCACTCCGGGCCAAAGTTTATAAGGAAATAAGGGAAATAAGGGATATATGGGTTGAAAGTTCATTTCAATTTTACTTTACCTTTAACATACTTGATGTATCCATTTAATGTTACTTTTGCAGATTCAATTAGTTCTATACCATTATTAATCAAATCACTTGTTATATAATTGAAATCTTTACAAGATATCAAATGATCTTTTAGTTCAAATAATGAACCTCTTGATATTCTATAAAACTGTATCGCTTCTTGATAATGGAATCTACCGTAACCTTCAGCAATATTTGCTGTAATGCTAACACTTGCTTTCCTAATTTGGGTTCCCAAGTTATATTTTTCTTCAATCGGAAGCTTTGGAATTATTTCTTTATAGAAAAAGTTTTTTACTTCTCTACACCTTTTCCAAGCTTCAAGTGTAACAAAATCCTTGTGTTCATTATAACCTTTCATATGAAAATAGCACACAGATTACACTGATTAAACTGATTTACACAGATTATTATAATTACTTTTTTCTTTAATATGCCAACCTTATTATTATTTTCATTCTTCTTTGCGTCAACTCGTTGACATATAGGTTTCATCATAAAATCCTTTTCATCTCTATACCTTATTTCCCTATTTCCTTTATTTCCTTTATTTCCCTATTTCCTTATTTCCTTATTTCCCTTATCACCCTTCTTCCCAGAATATGCAAGTATCATTTCTGTAACTAATAAAGCCAACACAATCCAGAGTAAAATCTTCCAAAATTCATAACCATATCGAGAAGTTAAAATATATCTTTTCCAATTATCTGGTTCAAGAAAATGAACTTTTGAAGTTAAGCTTTGTATGGATTTAATATCTCTTTCTGAAACAACAGTTAAGTCACTTTCTTCTCTTGGAACATTAAAAGAGTAAATAGTTTGCAAAACATCATCCTTGTTTAAGAAATAATGACCTTGTTGATCTGTTTGTGTGAAAGTTTCCATTTCCTTTCCAATAAAAATCGGAATAATCTCGCCATTTGGCAATTGACATTCTAATGCCCCTTTTGTTTCAATTGGAAATGGTATTCCGGTCGTATAATTGTAAAGTCTTGACTCCTCGCCACCAAGAAACTCTCCTATATGATACAATAAAACAGGAAAAGCAGTTTGAAATATCAGATTGCTCCAGCTGTCCTCAAAATCAATTGCTGAAATCAAAAATCTATCACTAATTAGAAAAATAGAATCATCATTACCGCTTGAGAGCAAAGAGTAAAAATCAGGAGCAATGATGTCCCACATCTTATCAATTCTTGTCCTATGAAACATCGCTTCAGAAAAAATCGCACTAATAGGATGAAGTTTATTGATAAATTCTATCTTCGAACTTTGAGTAATAAGTGACTCAAATTTGACTTTTTTATTATCAAGCCAAAATTTTAGATTATTATTGCTCAATATTTCCTCTCCAGGAATAAGGAAAATTGATTTATCATTTTGTAGAATCTCATTAGCAAAGAATTCCAATTTATCTGAAAATTCTCCTAATCCATAAAACACAAAAAGGTGATAATTTGTAATAATATCATCATTAATATCCTCAGGAGTTAATCTTTCCCATTTATTTTCAGTGATTATATCAAGTGCTGTTGAAAATTGAAAAGGAATATCATATTCTGAAATGACAACTATCTTTGGTAATTTTCCGATTAATCGGGATGGAAAATTGAAATAAAAACTGTTATCATCAGGCAACATCTCATCTTTTACTTTTACTGCACCAAAGTAAAACTTTTCTCCCTTATCCTGAAATTCAAATGATACCTGTTTGCTCTGGAATGGATTTAATGAAATCGCCTTCTCTTCTCTTGTAATGTTATTTAATATGAGAGATACAATAACATTATTGATTTTCCTCTCAGAATAATTTTTAATATCAGATATGATTTCTGAACGATTAGCAGTGCTTAATAGTTTTGGCACAAACCAGGCTGAAACTGTTGTAAGATTTGTTTTACCCTTTTCTTGAGAAACAGGTATTACAAAAATATCAGTTTGAAGTTGCGGAGATACCTCTTGAATATTTTCCCATGAATATTTTTGGTCATCAGTAATGAAATAAATCTCTTTATTAATAACATCTTGATGTGCAAGTTCCATCTCTGCTTTCAAAAGAACAGATTTTACTAATTGTGAATTATCAGTAATTGATATCTTATTGATTTTCTCTTTCATTTTAGATGGTATAGAAAAATAACTATTTTGCGAATTATAATTATTATTAAGAGTAAGGAGCATAATCTTATCATTATCATTTAACATCTCAGTGATTTCAGTTGCTATTTCTTTAGCCTTATCAAGTAGTGTACCACTTCCATCAAGATAATTCATACTAAGACTGTTATCAATAATCATAACTGCAACAGTTGTTGCATGAGTTCGCCAGTTAACTGAAGACAATAATGTTTTTAATACAGGACGAGATAATGCTAAAATCAGACAGACAATAATCAGAATTCTTGTTATCAAAAGAAGTATCTGTCGTAATTTAATAATTCTTGCTTGATTTTTCTGAATCTCCTTAAGAAATCTTAATGAGCTAAAATATACAATTTTGGGTTGGTGCTTTACGAAAAGGTGGATTAAAACTGGTATAATTCCAGCTAATAAACCCAATAATAATATAGAATTTAAGAATGATAAATTAAACATAATATTTAGTGAATTAGTAAATTAGTAAATTGGTGAATTGGTGAATTGGTAAATTGGTGAATTAATTAATTGGTTTATTTATTTACTCAAAGAAAGGGATATATTAATCACAAGTTCACGAATTTTTCAATTTACAAATTTCAATTTAATTTCATATCATAAATACGATAAGTTTTATAAATTTCAGCACCGATTTTCTCAAGAGGTCTGCGCATTCTTATATTGTCCTCTAAAACCCAAGACATTTCTCCACGAGCACAGCCTTTCTTTATGGCATTTTTTATCGTTTCATAATAAAAAGCTAAATCAATACCAAGATTCTTATATTCTTTTACAACACCCAAAGTAATCGCTCTTACTCTATCTATTTTTTTAGATGCTAACAAAAGTTTTAACCACCCAAATGGGAATAACCTTCCCTTTATCTTAATCAATTCTTGATTTATATCTGGTAATGATAAAGAGAAACCAACTGGTTTGCCATCAATCTCTGCAATAAAAACAAAATCATAATCAATAATTAGTTTTAATTTTTTTGTCAAATGTCTAAATTCATCCTCCTCCATTGGAACAAAACCCCAATTATTCTGCCATGCTTGATTATAGATATAAAATATTGTAGAAATTTCTTCTTCCATTTTCTTCGGATTAATTTTTCTCAGTATAAATTTCTTTCTTTTGTTAACTCTCTTCATAATGCGGTCAAATCGTTCAGGCATTTTTTTTAAATTTATATAATATGCATATAAATCCTTAGCCTTTTTGAAGCCATATTTTTCAATAAAACTTTCATAATATTGTGGGTTGTAGGTCATCATTACCATTGGAGGCATATTAAAACCTTTAACGAGCAATCCGCATTCATCATTAGTTGAAAAGCTCATTGGACCACGAATAATTTCCATTCCTCTATTTTTAAGCCAATTGCGAGCTTCATCAAATAATGCTTGTGCTGCATCATAATCTGGAATGCACTCAAAGAATCCAAAAAATCCCACTTTATCTTTATGAAATTTGTTATGATTTCTATTGATATGTGCGGCAATCCTTCCAATAACAACATTATTTTTTAGAGCTAAAAAGAATTGCACCTCAGAATGTTTGAAATAAGGATTTTTATTTGGATTGAAAGCAGATTTCATATGAGATATTAATGGAGCAACCCAATTTATATCATTTTTGTAAACTTTCCAGGGTAGTTTTATGAACTGATTCAGTTCACTTTTTGAATTTACTTGTTTAATTGTTACTGTCATATTAGATATCACCATACCCTTTTGAAACAAAATAATGTATAATTCCCATAATAATTGATGCCAGAAGTAAATACCTCGCCCATACTTTACCTGTTTTCAAAATATAACAAATTATTGGAACCATAATTACCATCATATATTTGGCAAATCGTATTTGATGAAAAAATAGTACAATCAGAAAAGATGCTACTCCAACTACTAAAGTAGGCAACCAGGCAAAGTAGAAAAGCAAAGCAGAATATGCAAATATTCCTCGTGCTCCTTTGAACTTATGCATTATAGGAAAATAATGACCTATTATCATGGAAAAGCCAACAAGAAGCAAAAGTTTTGGCTCCTGCTTTAGAAAAATTAGATGCACAATCCAGAGAGAAATATAAATACGAGCAAAATCTAATATCCAGACTAAAATTCCCAATGGCTTGCTTACATTATGATATACATTGGAAGCATCTGCTGTAAAATTTCCAACTTTGTAAATATTGATATTGCGAAATATCTTGGAAAGTATTCTTGCAAAAGAAAAAGAGCCAATCCAATAGGCAATCAAAACCAAGATTATTTCTATTATTATAATATTCATTTTGAATGCAAGATATGTGATGCGTAATTAGTACAGTCAAGAATTTAATTCAAAGGAGATCTGACGAAACTCATTTTCTCTATTCCTACTTTTTTAATCAATATTTTAGAAATGATGATATTTGTTTATGGAATTTATGTAAATAAGAAGTTTTTATTTGACAAAATTATTTTCCTTTTTATTAAATTCAACCTAAATGATTTAAGGAAAAAATGGAAATAAGAAAAATGTTTTTACAGGTTAAAAAACATCTCGAATTTTTATCGACACTAAAGAAAACTCGATCAATAAAATTTCCACAAAAATTTATTTTTGAAATATAATATTCTTTATTAAAAAAGAGGGAAATGAAGAAATATAAAAGTCTAATTTTTTTAATATTATTTTTATTGTGTTCTACACCTT
>JAGMCF010000178.1 GCA_023129415.1 Candidatus Cloacimonadota bacterium | reverse complement strand
TCAATTTGCGAAGCTATGTTCTTCCTATAAGTGCTTTCACAGATTCCACCGCATTTGCTGCATCGTAAGCATACGCATCTGCACCAATTTCTTTTGCATAGTCTTTAGAGAGTGGTGCACCCCCCACAATTGTTTTTATAGAATTTGTTGTATCTTTCTCCTTCAAGATGCTTATTACTTCTTTCATAACTGTCATGGTGGTTGTTAAAAGTGCAGACAGGCCAATCACTTTCACCTGCTCATTGAGAGCAATTTCAACAAACTTTTCAGCAGGAACATCATTACCAAGATCAATAACTTCAAAACCAGCACCTTTGAGCATTATTCCCACAAGGTTCTTTCCAATATCATGAAGGTCACCATGAACTGTACCCAGAACTATTTTTCCCATACTTTGAATTCCATCTTTGAGGAGGAGTGGTTTGAGTTGGTCCATTCCAGCATACATTGCTTTTGCAGCCATGAGCACATCAGGAAGGAAGATTTCATGTTTTTTGAATTGTTCACCAATGATATTCATTCCAGCAATTAGCCCATTATCAAGAATCTTCTTTGGTGAGATATTCTGTTCAATAGCTTGTTTGGTTAATTCAAATACTTTCTCATCATCACCTTTCAGTAAATATTCTGAAATTTTCTGTAATATAGCATCCATTTCTTTCTCCTTAAACTTTTTAGGAATTTATTGATGAGTTTACTATAAAAAAACCATTAAAATGGTTAAAAGGCATTATTTTCCTTGAACCCACAACTAAAGTTGTGGTCTACTTAATCCATTAACTACAGGCGTATTAAGTGCCATAGAAGCCCACAGTTTTTAACTGTGGGAAATGGGGGGAATAAAAATTGAGTTTTAACCCCTTCAGGGGTTTTTATAGTGGACTCATTGATTCAATTTTTTCATCCTTGCTTGACATGAGTGTGTTTTACATTCCAGACAAAATGGAAAGTTATTCTGAAAAATGTGAATCTCTTTTTTCCCTGCAACAATTACACCACTAACTGATTTTAGAGGGGTCATTAAGAAACTCGTATTTAACGATAAACCAATTTTCTCAGGATGAAGGAACAGGAAGAGTTTTTTCTGTCCGCTGATATGCCATCCACAATAGCCAGGACTATAGCTAAGCACAGATAAGTCCTGACATATACGATGACTTTTTGAAAGACTTTTTAGAAAATATGTCTCAATCATTTCTGTTACTTTGTAAGAAGCTAAAGACCCAATGCTGTCAAGCAGAGAAGCAAGAGCAAAGTCATTCTCTTTAAAAAATTTACTGATTGCTTCGCTTACTTTTTTACCGAGTGTAAGTGCAAATAACGCTAAATAATCAGCTTGAGGAAAAATATGCTCGAGAGGGGTATCTTTAGCATTTTCACCTTCATCAATAAATACCTCTTCAAATTCATCAATTGATATTTCTGATAGAATACCCACAGGTTGTGCTTTTGATTTGAAAATATCTAATGCTTTTACAATAATCTTATTTATTTTTTCTCTGACTTTTATTCCTTGCAATACTCCCTGTTCTCGAAGTATATCTTCATGAGTAGGAATAATTTCACTTAGGTTGAACTTTATAATTTCACTCACAAATTAAACTAGTATGATAAATTTCCATCTGGTAACTTTTCTTGACCATATCTTCGAGCTTCAGCTTTCATCAAATGTATCAATTCTTTTTTGATTTCTTTAGATATCCTGGTGGGTTCATAATTTTTAATTAATTTTTCAACTTCAGCATGTGCTCTTTCTTTAAGAGAAGTAGAACCTTCCTCAATCCAGCGAGGTCTATTTTCTCTATTTATAACTTGTCCCGGGAAGAAGTGTTCCTCCCGGAGATATTTTCTTGTGTGCTTTGAAATTAGTAAATGATGCTCTTTTAATAATTCTTGAAATAGTGGAATTGCCGGGAAATCCTCTTTCGGCTCAATACCTTTTACCAACCGAAGGGTCATACCGCAAATTTCATTATCCAGCACAAGTTTTTCTAAACTCTGGCAGCTCTCAAAATCGAGCATACCAGGACCTGCGATCATATTAATTCCAGATAAAGCTGCGAGAGTAGCTCCCATACTACTTTCAAGACCAGCCTGGGCATCGAGTTGTTTCGCATCGCTCAATGAAATATATGCTTGGGTTGGCAGTCCTAAGTATTTTCCGATTTCATTGTATGCACAGTCAATCATCATTGTTTCAACTGCTCCCATTGGTGTTGTTTCATAACGGATATCAAAAATAGCTGGAGAACCTCCATATAAAATTGGTGTTCCGGGATTGGCAAGCTGACTGATCACAATCCCGCTCAAAGTCTCTGCTGTATGCTGAATGAGTGTTCCTACAAGTGTCACAGGTGCGATAAAACCAGAAAGAGGCATAGAAATGAATTCAACAGGAATAGAATATTTTGCACAATCAATCAAATTCTGCGAGGTAACATCACTCCATTTTAAAGGTGAGGTTGGACAAACTGAAAATACAGTAAGTGGCTTTTCTTTTAGAGCTTTTTCTGAACCACGAACAGTAATTTGCATATTTTTCATAACTTCGAAGGATTCGATTCTGAAAGCTCCAGTTATTACAGGTTTCTCGCCATATAGAAGACTCAGGAAAAGCCGATAACTATCTGAAATTTTCTCATTCACATCTGAAGGAATAAAAGCAGTACTCTGGGAAGCAATATAATTAAGTTGGTTCATAATTTTTGAATAATTTATATAATCTTCAGTTGTAGGATTACGAATTTGTTGTGTGTTGTAATCAAGAATATGTAATGCTGCAGAACCCGGTGTAAAATAAACATTATATCCAGATAAATCATTTGTTTCATTGCCATATATATCATAAAGTTTGAAAGAACTTGGTGCAGATTTGATTGCTTTATCAATAATTTCTTCTGTAAATTTTACATGATTATCGTCTATTTCAACTTTCGCTCCATAGTCAGATAACATTGATAAAACTTCAGAATTATGAACTTCTATTCCCAATTTGCACAGAATTTCTTTTGCTTCTGAAATGATTTGTTCAATAAGGTTGTTATCTAAAAATTTGACTTTTGGTCTCATATATTACTTTCTTAATTATGATTTATTTCAATACTAATTAGTGTCTGTCCGTAAACTCATTGTTTGTAGAACGACCTTCCAAGGTCGTTAAAGCAAATAGGTTTAAAATATGCCTTAAGAAAACGAGCTAAGAACCTCGTTCAACATTTACGGACAGACTCTAATTAAGATTTCATTTTATAATTCAATTTCATGTTAAAGCTTGATCTATCTCAGGGAGATAGAATCTTAGAAATTATCAAAGTTTTAAGTGAATTGTGTAAAAATTATGTCAAATTAATTGATTTTTTTCTTGATTTGAAGCTTAAATTTCAAAGAAGTAAATTGATAAAATTTTCATTGTTATGAATAAAATTTGTATTTCGAAAATTGAATTAATTGCTTTTTATCCCCCAAAATTCTTTACAGGATAAATACAAATATTAATAAATAGTTTATCCTTCTTTAATCAGATTTTGATATAAGATCGATAGGATTTATTAATCAAAATAATTTTCTGGAAAGGGAAAAATGGGCAGATACTTATTCTTTATACTGTATGCACTATTACTTCTTGGAATAGGTCTTTATGGAATGAGACGCACTAAAACATTTGGGGATTTTTTTCTTGGTTCACGAGCGATTGGACCCTGGCTTTCTGCTTTCACTTATGGAACAGCATATTTCAGTGCAGTTCTTTTAATTGGATTTGCAGGAAAATTAGGATGGGGTTTTGGTTTTTCTTCATTGTGGGTGGCACTCGGAAATACAATACTTGGCACATTGCTTGTGTGGTTATTACTGGGCAAAAAAATTCGAAGGGTTTCTACTGAATTAGATGTATATACAATGCCTGAATTTTTGCATAAAAGATATAACTCAAATTTCCTGAAAATATTTTCTGCAATTGTAATTTTTATTTTCTTCATACCGTATGCAGCTTCAGTATTCATAGGGTTGAGCTATCTTTTTGAGATTGCTTTTAATATAAAATTTGAAGTTATTTTATTAATAATGGCGGTATTTACAAGCATTTATATGATTTTAGGCGGTTTTAGGTCAATTGCAATTGTTGATTTTATTCAAGGCATAATAATGATTGCAGGAGTCTCATTAATGGTTTATTTCGCTGTTTCAAAAGGAGGAGGATTTCAGACAATTATAACCAAACTTTCTTCACAAAACCCCAAATTAGTAGGTTTGATAGGACCACCCGGATTTTTCCCTTTATTATTTATAGTGATAATTACAAGTGTAGCACCATTTGCAATGCCTCAGCTTATTCAAAAGTTTTATTCTATAAAGGATGAAAAATCCGTGAAGATTGGTATGATAATCTCAACTGTCTTTGCTTTATTAGTTACAGGTTCAGCGTATTTTACGGGTTCTTTAACTCGAGTTTTTATATCTCCTCAAAATCATCCATCCCTTTTTGCAGATAAGATACATTTTGTTGATAAACTTATTCCAACTCTGATTACAGAAGTTATACCTCCGGGAGTTACTTTCATAATTCTACTCCTTGTTTTATCTGCTTCGATGTCCACATTAGCTGCATTAGTTCTTGTTTCTGCTTCAGCAATTGTAAAGGATTTATACCACGGATTTAGTAAGTCTTATGTTTCTGATAAAAAATTAAATTTATTAATGCGTATTATGTGTGGTTTATTTATCATTATATCGGTCATCTTTGCTGTTTTGCGTCCTGCAGTTATTTTAACTCTTCTTCTTATATCCTGGGGTGCAATAGCAGCTACTTTTTTAGCTCCATTCATTTATGGATTATTCTGGAAAAAAGCCAATAAAATCGCTGCTCAGACCTCTTGTGTAATAGGACTTGGTTTAACTATGATTTTATTCTTTATCTTACCGAAAAGCAAAATTCCTTTTATTGCCACATTGGGAATGGGAGTTCCAATGGTGATATTTCCTATCATAGTCTGGTTAACACAAAAAAAAAGTATTAAACAACAATCTAAAACTTGAGTTAGTTTCTGATTTGTCTGAAGTTGGCTTAAGTTTTATAAAGAGGTAAATATGAATATCGGTTCAATTATTGTTTCAATTATAATTTTGATATTAGGTTTGGATGCTGTGGCACAGAGAGTAACTCAAATTGGAAGGAAAAGAGTTTTAAACATATCATATACAGCAATGGGTTTTGCTGTAGTTGTTTTAATTTTGGTTTTCTTATTTGGTGAAGAAGCTTATAAAAATTTTACTCTGAATTGGGGGGTAACAATCCTTATTATAGCTTTCTGGATTGTTAATATTCTTCCTTTAATGTTCAAGGCAAGTAAAGGCAGGTCTGCTATTTTAACAAAGCTAAAACCCAAGGATAAGAAAAAGAGAAAACGGAAAAAGTAGGTTGTGTTTACACTTTTGGTAAAGAATATTGAGAGTTACATTTTGAAAGATTGGGTTCTATTCTTATTAAATTAATTAAAACCACTTCCTCTTTATAAATATAAACACACCAATCAAAGATAACATGATAGATGCCCCAATTGTTATTACAAAAGCATGGGGAGATCTGGCAAACGGGAGTTTTATATTCATTCCATAAATACTTGCAATTAGTGTTGGAATCATTAGAATAATTGTCACAGAAGTTAGGAATTTCATCACTGTATTTAGGTTATTTGAAATCATTGAAGCAAATGCATCCATTGTGCTTTTGAGAATATTTGTATGTATGTTTGTCATCTCAAGTGCTTGTTTATTTTCAACGATTAAATCTTCCAAATAATCCTTATCATCGTCAAATTTTGTTAGAAGTCCACTTCGATAAAGTCTATCCATTACAGCTTCATTTGAACGAAGTGATGTAGAAAAGTGCACCAAACTTTTCTGCAGATCTAATAAATCCATGAGTTCATCATTTTTCATAGATTTTTCCATACGATATTCGATCACATTTGTATGTCGGTTTATCCTTTTAAGATAATTCAAATATACTGTTGCAGTTTTGGAAAGAATCTGTAAAATGAGTCTATTTCTTTTATGGGTTGAAAAGTTTTTCACTCTCGCTTTGATGAAATTTTGCAAGACATCATCATCTTTTGATGAAACCGTAAGCAAATAATCTCCTGTGAGTATAATTCCTAAGGGGATTGTTTTGAACTTAATGTATTCGTCATCTTCATCGTAATATGGAGTTTGAATAATAATTAAGGTTGTGTCATCTTCTCTTTCAATTCGTGGACTTTCATCAACATCTAAGGGGTCTTCGATAAAATCTCTCGGGATATTAAATTTATCTGTAATTATTTCAATTTCTTCTGAAGTGGGGGAAACAATGTAAACCCAAGAATTTTTTTCATCAATTTCTGCTTGCTCAACTTTTGTTAACTCTTTCTCAACAGTCTTATATATTTCTATCATTTTTACCTTTTCATCTTTCGGAGAATGGGTCGGAGAACAGGGTTCAGTTTCTATTATTAGTTTTTTATAAAATCAAATTCCTCTTATTTGATGTCAAGTAATTGTATTTATAATAATTTTTATTTCCAGCAGAATTTTCTGGGGGAAATAAAAAAATTTGACATATTTAATTTTTATTATAAAAAAAATAGTTAATCAAAAGTAATTTTCAGAGGAGACATAATGACTTAGATTTCAAAAAACAGTATTTAAATAAATTTATATCAAAGTTCTTACTTGTTCTAGGCTGAAAAATCGCAAACTTTACGAGCTGTTAAACGAATATGGAAGTTGAGTCCTTTTTGTTTGTTGATTCTTAAGATAAAATTCGATTCGGAAATCCGACTCGGGTTCAAAGAACTCGAGTCGAGTTTCAATCCCCAAAGACCCATTCGCAAATTGTCAAATGGTTTTTTTTATTATTTTGCTCTTTTTATAATTTCCATTAGTATTTGATAAAGTGATAATGTTTTAATCTTCTCAATAATTAAAGAAGAGATTAAATTGTCACTTTATAAGTCAACAAATTTTAACAACATTTAAAACAAAAAAATAGATATTAGAAAACTTTTTAAGATTTTTAATTAAAAAAACTTTTGGCTACATTGCCCTAAGTAAAGGATATTTAGACATCAGGATTAATATTTCTTAAAATAATTTAAAAAAAATATTTTTTTTCTTGACAAACTATTTTTGAAGAAATTTATTTGTCCTAAAATGAAACAACAAAATTATAAAGAGTGTTAAAGAAAGGAAATGCTGAGTATTTATGAAAGAAAATTTTTCTATTGAGAATTTAATCAAAATAGGATTAACAGAATCCGAAGCAAAGATTTATCTTAATTTACTTAAAAAAAAGAGCTTCACTGCCTCAGAAGTATCAAGACTTTCAGGAATATCTCGATCAAAAACTTATGAGGTACTACATCAGTTGGTTAGAAAGGGATTATGTATAGAGATATTGGGAGGTGTAAAAAAATATGCCTCTGCAAATCCTAAAACAGCTTTTAACGGACTTCAGCAAAAACTTCAACAAGAAACAGAAAATAAAAAAATTCTTATGTCAAACTTGTCTGATACTCTTTCGCCTTTATACCTTTCTGAAAAAGAAAACATTGATCCAATGGATTACATACAAGTACTGAGAGAAAAAAGTAGAATAGTTGAAAAAGTGGAATCTTTAGAAAGAATAGTTAAAGAAGAGGTGCTCTCTTTTAGTAAGGCCCCTTATGCTATGAACATAAGCAAAACAATGAATGAGGAAGAATTTAGGGGTTTAGAAAGAGGGGTTAAATATAAAGGAATTTATGAGGTTGCGGAGGCAAGAAAATTAGATTTTATAAAACGAATGGAAATGTATATGGAAAGTGGAGAGGAACTAAGAGTTGCTTATGAATTGCCTATGAAAATGATGATTTTTGATGGGAAAACAGTAATATTTGCATTACGAGATAGGATAACTTCAATGAAAAGTTTAACATCAATGGTTATTGAACATCCAGATATAACCAAAGCTTTTAAAATAACTTTTTATAGTGTATGGGAAAAGGCAATGACCCTTGAGGAATTTAAGATTAAAGAGAAAGTGTGATAAAAATGTGTATCTGATTTTGTTTTAGATGCACATTTTTTATTGAAAAAAATAAGGAAAAGGGCTGTCAGCATATAATTTGGGTGGTTTGCTAACAGCCCAAGCAGACATAATGAGAGAACAAACCAAGAGATGGCTTATCCCTAATTATGCTATTACTTAATTTGGTAAATATTTCTCATTATGTCAAGAAAAAGATACATGAAAGATTAACTTATATGGTAGGTGTAGGGAATTTGAAATGTTAAAGTCTAAAATAGGTAGAGTGCTTATGTATTTAATCCTAATTTATTACACTTTGAAGGCGAAACAGTGAGAGGTGCTTATTATTATATTAACCACTGAAAAAAAGAAAAAATCTCTCACTAAAATCACGGAACAAAAGGAGAAAAGATGAAAAATACTATGTTAACAATAGTTCTGGGCCTATTTATCGCATCTGGAGTTGTGGCTCAGGAACCGGGTGACACCCTATGGACAAGAACTTATGGAGGACCTGGCGTAGAAGTTGGTAGTTGTGTTCAGCAAACCGTTGATGACGGATTTATACTCGTTGGAATAACCGATTATTTCGGTGCTGGTGGTACTGACTTCTATGTGGTTAAGACTGACGCAAATGGTGATACTATATGGACGAGAACTTATGGAGGTTCAGCCAATGAGGAAGGCTACTCCATTCAACAGACTAATGATGGCGGGTATATCGTAGCTGGTTATACCAAGTCTTATGGCGCTGGTGATAAGGATGTTTACTTGGTAAGAACGGACGCAAATGGTGATACGATTTGGACAAATACTTATGGCGGCGCAAGTTCTTATGATTGGGGACTTTCCGTTCAGCAGACCGCTGACGGTGGATTCATAGTGGCTGGGTATACCGGCCCTGTTAGTGGTGGTATAGATGATGTGGATATGTATGTGGTGCGAACTGAAGCCAATGGAGATACCCTCTGGACCAGAACTTATGGAGGAATGCTAAACGATGAAGCACGTTCTATCCAGGAAACAGATGATGGAGGGTTTATAATCGCAGGACGCACTTCATCTTTTGGAGCAGGAGGAAGTTCTGATGTTTATCTAGTTAAGACGGACAGTGCTGGAGATACGCTCTGGACTGAGATGTACGGTGGAGACTTCGCCGACGGTGGAAACTCAGTTCAACAGACCGCGGATGGAGGATATATAATTGCCGGGCTTGCCAATCCTCCTGGAGCGACTGGTTTTGAATTCTATTTGATAAAAACGGAATCCAATGGCGATACCCTCTGGACCCGGGTCTACGGAGGAGTAGAAAACGATGTAGCCTATTCTGTCAAACAGACCAGTGATGGCGGGTTTATATTGGCAGGCGATACGGATTCTTTTGGACCAAGCATGATATCAAGTTTCTATGTAGTAAAAACAGACGCAGACGGAGATACCATCTGGACACGTGCTTATGGGAGAGGTATGCTAGACAAAGCCATGTCGGTAGATATAACAAGTGATGGATCTTATGCTATCGCTGGGTATTCAGCAGATCCTACTTTCAATATTGATATCTGGTTATTGAAAGTAGCGGGTGAACAAATCATTGGTGATTTCAATTCAGATGGCTATGTAGATGCTGCAGATTTACAGCTCTTTGGTGACCACTGGCATTTTGATGAGAACAGCCCAGGTTGGGATCCGCTCTACAATCTGAGTCCTACACCTGATCCTACTAGTGGACTCCAGATTATAGATGCTGCTGACTTGCAGGTGTTTGGTGATCACTGGCACGAAGGTACACCTCCAAAATCTGGTCAAGGTGGAAAGAATGGGAAAGGTCCAAACGAGAATGCAGGCATAGTATTTGATCTAGATGCAACCACTTATGGTAACCAGAATCTGACCAGCATACCCTCACAACCTGGAGGAACTTACATACAGGTAGATGTGTATTGTACTGATGTTCAAAATTTAGATACCTATGAGTTTGAGGTAATCTATGACCCGACAGAGCTTGCTTATGTAACAGCTACTCCTACAAATCCCATTACTTATGAACCGAACATTCTTACTTCTAATGGTGGCGAGGCATTAGGCTGGATGATTGATACTTCAACGCCAGGGGTATTAAGTATAGCTTATACCTTAGCAGGCACAGATCCAGCTCAAGCCCCTGAAGGAGAAGGTCTTATTGCAGACATTGTATTTCAGGCTCTTGTCGCCACTCATGGTACTCTAACCTTTGGAGATGTTTACTTCTACGATTCCTATGGTGTAGTAGACCTCATTACAGATACGGGAACTGCCACACTCCCCGTGGAGCTTGCAGCTTTTACAGCCACTTATGTTGCTGAAAATGGTTATACTTCCATTTACTGGGCAACTGCAAGTGAAACCGATGTGAATGGATTCAATGTTTATCGTAATACTGATGATGATTTTGGCACAGCAATGAGAATCAATTATGATTTAATTCCAGGATATGGCACAACTTCTGAACCAAAGGAGTATACATTTATTGATGATAATCCTGTGGTGTTTGATATAACCTATTATTACTGGTTAGAATCCATTGATTTTGGTGGAGAGACACATGTTTATGCTTCTATCAGCTTAACACCAGAAGAAGGTGAAGGTGGATATGTAAATGACTTTAAGGAAAACAGACTTGGAAACCACCCCAATCCATTTAAAGGTTCCACAACCATTGAATATGCAATCAAAGGCAGACTAAAGGCAGAGCCAGTAGAAATCAGAATCTACAATGTTGCTGGCCAGCTCATTGAAACTATTGAAGCCAGATATGGAACAGCAAAGTGGAATGTGGACAATCTTCCAACAGGTGTATATTTCTATCAACTCAAGACTGAGAATTACAATGAAGTGAAGAAGATGTTGCTTATTAGGTAATGGTAAAGATTGAAAAACCAAGCTAAGGACGGAATAGTGATATTCCGCCCTTTTTTGTTTGCCCAGCATGTCAACTAAGCCAATGCGTTGAAAGAAACGCTGTTTCAACCATATTTAGGACTTGACAAAGTCATCCCTCTCTTTTGACAAAGAGAAGGACCAAGTTTATCCTGTGAAATTCGTATTTTAATATTTATACAGGGGGTGAGTTAGAAAATCGCAACTTTACAGATCTCATTTTATAAAAATCAAACTGTATTTCATACTGTATAATTTATTTTTTATTATTTTGTAATATTTCTTGACTGTTAAATAATTGTTTAAGATTTGTAATTTTTTAAGATAAGGTGTTTTATGAAAACTCAAATAACTGAAGAAATTATAACTGAACATGGATTATCTAAAGAGGAATACAAAAGAATCCTGCAGATTTTAGGCAGAGAGCCAACCATCACAGAATTGGGAATATTTTCTGTAATGTGGTCTGAACATGCGAGTTATAAGAATTCAATACTTCAAATTAAAACATTACCGCGAACAGGAAAGGGATTACTTACAAAAACCGGTGAAGAGAATGCAGGAGTAGTTGATATTGGGGATGGATTGGCTGTAGCATTCAAAATGGAAAGTCATAACCATCCGTCTGCATTGGAACCATACCAGGGAGCAGCAACAGGTGTTGGTGGTATCTTACGAGATATTTTTACAATGGGTGCACGACCTGTCGCATCTTTGAATTCACTTAGATTTGGTAATCTCAATAATAACCATGTAAAACATTTATTAAAAGGTGTGGTTAAGGGTATTGCAGATTATGGAAATTGTATGGGTGTACCTACTGTTGCCGGAGAAATCTATTTTGAAGATAGTTATGAAGGAAATCCTTTGATCAATGTTATGACAGCGGGAATCTTGAAACATGAAAATTTAGCAACAGCATCAGCAAAAGGTCCAGGGAATTATGTTCTTTATGTGGGCTCTACAACTGGAAGAGATGGAATTCATGGGTGTACTTTTGCCTCAGTAGAATTATCTGAAGAATCTGCAGAAAAGCGAACATCTGTGCAGGTAGGGGACCCCTTTATGGAAAAATTGCTTTTAGAAGCGACTCTTGAAGTGATTGAGAAAAAATTAGTAATAGGAATTCAAGATATGGGTGCAGCAGGATTAACTTGCTCATCTTCTGAAATGGCTGCAAAAGGAGGAACAGGCATTGATATTGATGTAGCATTAGTTCCTAAGAGAGAAAAGGGAATGACACCTTATGAAATTATGCTTTCAGAATCTCAAGAGAGAATGCTGTTGGTTATCAAACCAGAAAATTTTGAAAAAGTAGAAGACATCTTCAAAAAATGGGATTTGAATATTGTCAAGATAGGTGAAGTGACTGCTGATAAAATGCTGAGAGTCAGAGAAAATAAAAAAGTTGTGGCAGAAATTCCTGCAAATACTTTAGTTCTTGGAGGAGATGCACCTGTTTATAAAAGAGAGAAGAATTATCCCAAATACCTCGATAAAGTACATAAATTTAATCCGGATATTATTCCATTGCCAGATGATTATAATGTTGTTTTGAAAAATTTACTCTCCAGTCCAAATATCGCAAGTAAAAATTATGTATATCAACAATATGATTATATGGTAAGAATAAATACAATTATTGAGCCGGGTTCAGATGCAGCAGTATGTAGAGTTAAGGGAACTAATAAAGCATTGGCTATGACAACTGACTGTAATGGTCGATATTGTTATTTAGATCCTTATGAAGGAGCAAAAGGAGCAGTTGCGGAAGCTGCAAGAAATATAGTTTGTGCTGGTGGAAAACCACTTGCAATTACTAATTGCCTGAATTTTGGGAATCCATATAAAAGGGAAATATACTGGACTTTTGCAGAAGTTATTCGTGGAATGGGAGATGCATGCAAAGCATTTGATACACCTGTAACTGGTGGTAATGTCAGTTTTTACAATGAAACAGAAAAATCAGCAGTTTATCCCACACCGACAATTGGAATGCTTGGTCTTCTTGAAGATAAGAAATTTGCAACTACACAGTACTTCAAGAATGAGGGAGACTTGATAATCCTTTTAGGAAATAATTGTAATGAAATTGGCGGTTCAGAATATTTAGAATTAGCAACTGGCAAAGTATCCGGACATGCCCCAAAAGTGAATCTTGAATATGAAAAAAGTATTCAAAAAGTCTGTTATGAAGCAATCAGATTGGGAATAGTTAAATCTGCTCATGATTGTTCTGAAGGAGGATTAGCTGTGGCTTTGGCAGAAAGTGGATTCAAGTCAGAAAACTTTTTGGGAGCAAAAATTAATTTTGAAATGAAAAATCGTCCTGATATTGAACTTTTTGGAGAATCTCATTCACGGATTGTTGTCTCAATTGAGCCAAACAATATCTCGATAATTAAGAAATTAGCTAAAAAGCATAAGGTCAATTTTATAATCTTGGGAAGTGTTATAAAAAATTATTTGAGAATAAATGATTTGATTGATGTCAAAGTGGATGAAATATTTTCAAGATGGCACTCATCTATAACCGAAAAATTAACCACAAAGACAGTAAGACACAAAGAATGAAATTTTTAATAAATTAAATCTGTATTATCAGTGTTTATCTGTGGCTAAAATATCTTTTTAGTAAAAATAAAATGATTAAATTTCCAGATTTCAACCCAACTATTGTTCACATTGGACCTCTCAAGATTCAATGGTATGCCTTAATGTACATAATCTCATTTATTATTGGCTACTTTTTATTAAAAAAGCTTTATAAGAAAAGGAATGTAAAAATTGCAAAATCAGATTATGAAAATCTATTTTTTTACATTATGTTGGGAGTTATTATTGGTGGAAGATTAGGTTATGTTATATTTTATAATCTTAAAGAATGTATTCATAATCCCTTAGAGATTATTGCTGTTTGGCATGGTGGAATGTCATTTCATGGTGGGATGATTTGCTCAATAATTTTTGGTTATCTTTTCTGCAGAAAACATAAATACAATTTCTATAAATTGGCTGATCCAATTGCAGTTGTTGCTCCTATAGGATTAGCATTAGGAAGATTTGGGAATTTCATTAATGGTGAACTTTTTGGCAGACCAACTGATTTACCCTGGGGTATGATCTTTCCTGGAGAAGATTTTGCTCGGCATCCTTCTCAATTGTATGAGCTTTTTCTTGAGGGTATTTTATTATTTGTTATCCTTATTTTTCTAAGTAGAAAAAAATTGCGAGATGGCTTTATTTTCTGGAGTTTTTTATTTTTATATGGTCTTTTTAGATTTTTAGTTGAATTCGCAAGACAACCAGACCCTCAGCTTGGGTTTATAATTAATTTTTTAACAATGGGACAGATTTTGTGTTTGTTAATGATAATAGTTGCAATAATCGGATTCATTTTCATATTTAAAGAAACTGATTTAAATTCTAATGAAGAATAAGATATGAAACATACATGCCCCGAAAACAAATCGGGACACCCCATTAAATAGGAAAAGATTTAACCCCAGTGAAATAATCCCGATATATCGGGACACAGGGCAGGCAAAGGAGCATGAAAATTAATAATTATTTAAAAAGGTTCAATTTTATGAATAAGATTTTGTTCGTGTCAGTTCGTGTTGTTCGTGGCTAAAAAGGGATTTACAAATGAAAAAGATTATTTTAATATTTCTGATATTTTCAATTACTTCATGTAGTATTTTGATTAAACCAAAAAAATTAACTGATAATGAAATAAAGGAAAAGATACTAGCAAATCTTTCTTATTTTAAAAATTGTAAAGCTTCTGGAATTATTAATCTTTCTTTAAAAAATTTCGAATTAAAAAGTAATTCTTTGCTAAGAAAAAAGAATAAAAAATTGAGAATTGATATTTTTAGTTCAGGTTTATTGGGGCTTTCACCTTCTCCTCAAGCTCAGATTTTATTTGATGATTCACTTAATATTTTTTTGCCAGCAAAAAGTATTCTTTATGTTTTTAAACAGGATAATAAAGTTAATCTTAATTTTGATTTACAACAAATAATCAAAGAGTATAAAAATATTGAAAAAACGAAAACAACATGTATTATTTCACTTCATAATACAAAATTAGTTTTTGATAAAAAATTCAATTTAATATTGATACAATATGAAAAACTTAAAATTATATTGAATAATTACCGAAATAATTTGCCTTATATTTTGCATATATTTCAAGATGAAAAAGAATTTGCAAATCTTATTATTGATAATTGGAGTTTTCCTGAACTTAAAGATAAAATTTTTAGATTAAATATACCAGAAGATGTAGAGATAATACAAAGTGGTAATATTAGAAATATTAATAAGGAATAAATACTCTGTGCAATCAGTGTCCATTCTCCCCGCCTTCCATAGTATTACGGCGGACAGGCGTAGTCCCGATAAATCGGGACGAAGGATGAACCTCTGTGGCAAAAGGTTGCAGAAAGGATTCAACAATGATAGAAAGATATTCATTACCTGAAATGGAGAATATATGGACTTTAGAAAATAAATTCAAAAAATGGTTAGAGATTGAAATATCTGCTGCTGAAGCAATGAACAAACTTGGAATTGTTCCAGATAAGGATTTGCAAAACATAAAATCAAAATCAAAATTTAATGTTGAAGAGATTAATGAAATCGAAAAAAAGGTTAATCATGATGTGATTGCTTTTCTCACAAATGTAGCAAATTATGTTGGAGATTCTGCTCGATTTATTCATTTAGGAATGACCTCTTCTGATATTATAGATACTGCCAATTCCTGCTTGATGAAAGATGCTGGTTTGATTATTTTAAAAGAGATGAAAAACCTTACTGCAACATTAAAAAAGAAAGCCAACAAATATAAACATACACCTTGTATTGGTCGTACACACGGAATTCATGCTGAGCCAACAACTTTTGGACTTAAGATAGCACTCTGGTTTGATGAAATGCAACGGAATATTAAAAGAATGAAATCTACTGTTGAGAATATCTCCGTTGGACAAATTTCTGGAGCAGTTGGAACTTATGCACATATTGATACATTCATTGAAGAGTATGTTTGCAAAAAAATGGGATTAAAGCCTGTAAACATTTCAAACCAAATAATTCAAAGAGATAGATATGCACAATATATGGTTTCAATAGCAATCATTGGCAGCACAATTGAGAAAATTGCTACAGAAATTAGAGGATTACAAAGGACAGAAATCCATGAAGTTGAAGAAGGATTTACAAAAGGACAGAAAGGCTCTTCTGCAATGCCTCACAAGAAAAATCCTATACTATGCGAAAGACTTTGTGGTATGGCACGAGTTTTACGGGGATATGCTGTGACTTCTTTAGAAAATAATGCTTTATGGCATGAGCGGGATATTAGCCACTCTTCTACTGAAAGAATAATCATTCCTGATTCCACGATTCTTCTGCATTATATGTTGGCGAAAACAAGCGAGTTACTGAAAAATCTTATAGTATTCCCTGAGAATATGAAAAGGAATATTGAACTGACAAATGGCTTGATCTACTCACAAACAATTTTATTAGAATTGACAAACAGAGGCATACCCAGAGAGAAGGCTTATGATATCGTTCAATCTTGTGCAATGAAATGCTGGGAAACAAAGCAATCATTTAAAAATATTTTATTATCTGATAAAAGATTTGTTAAAATAATAAAATCTGATGAGTTAGAAAAACTGTTCAATCTGAATAGATTTACAAAAAATGTAGATTTTATTTTCAAGCGAGTATTTGAAAAAAGTAAATCTTGATACTTGAAACTGTCACGATAAATCGGGAGAAATTTGAAACTGAAAGAAACTATGCAGTTAATTCCATTATTTTTCGTGTTATTTCGTGATAATTCGTGGCTAATCTCAATAAGGAGAAAATGTGAAAAAAGTGAAAATTTATGTAACACTAAAACCAGAAGTATTAGACCCACAAGGAAAAGTAATTATGAATACATTACACACTCTTGGATATAAAGATATTTCTGAAGTCCGTGCCAGTAAATTTTTTGAAGTTACAATAAACTCGGATGATAAAAAACATATTAAAAACGAAATTGATGAAATTTGTGATAAAGTGCTTGCAAATCCTAATATTGAAACATATAGATTTGAAATATGAAATATAACATTATAATATTTCCTGGCTCAAACTGTGATTATGATAGTTATTATGCTGTAAAAAAAATAATGCATGCTGATGCTGATTATGTATGGCATAAAGACACAAAATTAAAAAAACCTGATTGTGTTATTCTACCTGGTGGATTTTCGTATGGAGATTATTTGCGTTCAGGAACAATAGCGAAATTCAGTCCAATTATGCAAGAGGTTATTAAATTTGCCAAATCAGGTGGTCTTGTTATTGGTATTTGCAATGGATTTCAGATGCTTACTGAAACTGGATTATTACCTGGAACTTTGATGCAAAATAAATCTCTACTTTTTGTTTGCAAACATCAATATATAAAAATTATAAATAATAACACCCCTTTTACAAATTTATTACAAAAAGGAAATGTATTAGATATTCCCATAGCCCATAATGAAGGAAATTATTTTATTGATAAAATTGGATTACAAAAATTAATAGATAATCAACAGATTGTATTTCAATACAGCGATAAAGATGGAAATGTGACTGATAATGCTAATCCTAATGGATCATTAGAAAACATTGCTGGAATAATCAATGAAAAAGGAAATGTCCTTGGTATGATGCCTCATCCGGAAAGAGCTTCTGACCCTGCATTAAATTGGACTGACCCGCCTTCCATCCCGATTATATCGGGACGGCGGACAGGTGGACAAGTGATTTTTAAATCTATTGAAAACTATATTATCCATAAATTAAAAATATAAAATAAGAAACAAAAAATTGAAATGAAAAAAATTATATGCTCTGAGTTTATCAAATAAAAGATGAAACGCTTAAGTCAACTTTTAGATTTATTTTTCCCGAATGTATGTATTGTCTGCAAAGAAAAGTTGACTAATAATCATTGCATTTGTCAAAAATGTTTAAATGAATTGGTTCTTTTAGATATAAAAAAGTGTTTCTTCTGTGGTGAAAATCCAGCTCAAAATGGTCTTTGCGAAAATTGTAAAAAAGAGTTACATTTTGATGGACTTGTATCAGCTTATAAATTCGATAATATTATTCAACTTTTGATTCATAATCTCAAATATAATGAATATATGAAGATTGGAAAACATTTAGGTGAATTGTTAGCAAATAGATTGTCCAAATATGAATTTATTTCTGATATAGATTTTATTATTCCTGTTCCTCTTCACAAAGTCAAAGAACGAGAACGAGGATTTAATCAATCTTATCTCATCTCAAAGGAAATATCAAATATATTAAAAATTCCATTAGGAAAAAATATTATCAAAAGATCAAAATATACAAAAACCCAAACAAAGCTAACTAAAGAAGAACGCGAAAAAAATGTTGGTGATGCTTTTGAAATTAAGTATCCAGAATTAGTAAAAGAGAAGATATTCTTGATAGTTGATGATGTAATAACAACTGGTTCAACGATGAAGTCAATAGCATTACTTTTAAAAGGAATAGGTGCGAGAAAATTCTATGCAGCTTCAATCTCAAGAGCATAATTTATGATAGTTGAAATTTCAAAAGAAGAAGCTCAGGAACTGATGGATAAAGCAGCGAAATTCATAGCTGAAAGAAGAATGGGTTCTGCATCAATTATGTTCATCGAATCAGTAAGACCTCTCCATTTTATTGCAAGCCAATTTTTGTATATGATAGCTCCTTTTGCAGAATTAATATTTAATCCAATTGAGTATCAAAAATTTGCATGCTCGCTTGAAAATGATGAAAATATTTCGTATTTATTAAACCAGATAGATAAGTATGATGCAGAATTTCATATAAAATTAAAAGAAGAAAAAAGAAAAATTAAAGAACTAAAAAGGAAAAAGAAAGCATTAAAAAAGAAAATATAATATTATGGAGGAAAGATGGCTGAAGAAATGCGATCAATTTTGGCCACAGATTGTGGAAGCACTACAACCAAAGCGATTTTGATTGAAATAATTGATGGTGTTTATAGATTAATAGTAAGAGGAGAAGCACCAACAACTGTTGAAGCTCCATTTGATGATGTTACAAAAGGTGTATTGAATGCTGTTGAGGAAGTTGAAGATCTGGTTCATCTAAAAGGTGATAGAGAGAGAAAAATATTACATAATGGAAAGATTGTAGTTCCCCAAAAAGGAAATCTTGGGGTAGATGCATATGTCTCAACAAGCAGTGCTGGTGGTGGATTACAGATGATGGTTGCCGGAGTTGTTAAGAGTATGACTGGTGAAAGCGCAGAAAGAGCTGCATTGGGAGCCGGAGCTATTGTGATGGATGTCTTAGCTAGTAATGATAAAAGATTACCACATCAAAGAATTGAAAGAATCAGGCATTTGCGACCTGATATGATACTGCTCTCAGGTGGTATAGATGGTGGAACTACAAAACATGTTGCAGAACTTGCAGAAATTATTTCTGCTGCTGACCCTAAGCCAAGATTAGGCTCAAGTTACAAATTACCGATTATTTTTGCTGGTAATGTAAAAGCTCGGGATTTCGTTAAGGAAAATTTAGATGAAAAAACAGATTTAATTATAACTGATAATATCAGACCTGTTCTTGAACGGGAAAATCTTGGACCAGCAAGAGATAAAATTCATGATCTATTTATGGAACATGTTATGGCTCAAGCACCTGGCTATAAAAAATTAATGACATGGACAGTTGCAGAAACAGGAAAAGGAGAACTTGAAAATGTTCCAATTATGCCAACCCCCGGAGCAGTCGGTAACATTATGAAAACAATTGCGAAATTGGAAAATATTGAAGTTGTTGGCGTTGATATAGGAGGTGCTACTACTGATATTTTCTCTGTTTTTACAGAAGCCAAGATATTTAATAGGACTGTTAGTGCGAATCTTGGATTGAGTTACAGTATTTCAAATGTTCTTGCTTCTACTGGTATAGATAACATTATGCGTTGGGTTCCTTTTGATATTCCTGAAAAACGGCTAAGAAATATGATAAAAAATAAAATGATTCGTCCAACAACAATACCTTTTCTTATGGAAGAATTAATCTTAGAGCAGGCAATTGCAAAAGAAGCTTTACGGCTTGCTTTTGAGCAGCATAAAGAATTTGCAGTCACTCTAAAAGGAATGCAAAAAGAAAGTGAAATTGCTGATGCATTTGCACAAACAACTTCTGGGCAAACAATTGTCAATATGATGTCCCTTGATATCCTTGTTGGAAGTGGAGGAGTGTTATCTCATGCTCCTCGTAGAAATCAAGCTGCTATGATGCTTATTGACGGGTTCCTTCCCGAGGGTATAACTAAACTTGCTGTTGATAGTATCTTTATGATGCCACAACTGGGAGTGCTTTCTACAATAAGCGAAAAAGCAGCAACAGAAGTTTTTACCAAAGATTGTTTAATTCACCTGGGAACATGTGTTGCACCAAAGGGTAAATATAAAGAAGATAAAGTTGCATTACATGCTAACATTGAATTGCCAGATAAGACATTTAATGAAGATATTAAATTTGGCGAAATAGTTTTACTAAAACTTGGTTTAGGACAAAATGCAAAAGCAAAACTGAAACCTATGTCCGGAATGGATTTAGGTGGTGGCAGAAATACTGAGATTAATACTGAATTATCTGGTGGTGTTGTTGGAATTGTTATTGATACAAGAGGAAGAGAAGCTTATTATGATGAAATTCTCAAGAAAGAAACAATGCGTATTCATTTACCTTCCGAAAACTCACAAAGAATTAATGCACTAAAAAAATGGATGAAAGCATTAGAAGTTTATCCTGAAGATAAACTTAAATAGGAGATAAAATGGCACAAGCATATACACCAGGATTGACAATTAGTAGAAGTATTATATTAAAAAAAGATAGAATATTGCCACTAAAAGGTAAAGTTGTTGTGAAAATAGGAGATAAAGTGAGTGCTGAGGATGTTGTAGCCCGAACCGATTTACCTGGAGATATCCAACCAGTTAATGTAGCAAATAAATTAGGTGTCCCTCCCGGAGATGTCCCTGATAAGATGGTAAAAAAAGTGGGTGATAAAATTGAAAAAGGCGAAATAATTGCTACAAGTAAAATGCTTTTTGGACTCTTTCGTAGTAGTGTTACTTCTCCTATTACAGGAACTGTAGAAAATATCTCATCAATTACTGGACAGGTTCTATTACGCGAGCCACCAATTCCAATAGAAGTTAAAGCATTTATTGATGGTATTGTAAGCAAGGTCTATGAAAATGAGGGAGTTGAAATTGAAAACAAATCCGCTTATGTCCAGGGTATCTTTGGAATTGGTGGAGAAATTACAGGTGAAATTAAAGTGGCTGTTGATAATCCGATTAGCCCCTTAAGTCCAGATTTAATAGATGAATCCTTTAGAGATAAAATTATTATTGGCGGTTCAATAGTTGATTTACCTTCAATAAAAAAAGCATTGGGGGTTAAAGCCAAAGGTATTGTTGCTGGTGGCATTGATGATAGAGATCTTAAAGAATTCCTTGGTTTTGATATTGGTGTTGCAATTACTGGTCATGAGGAAAAAGGGATAACTCTTGTTCTAACAGAAGGATTTGGACCCATGAAAATGGCTAACAAAACCTTTAATTTATTAAAAAATTTCGAAGGATACAAAGCTTCTATGCATGGTAAAACCCAGATTCGTGCTGGTGTGATGCGTCCAGAAATTATAATCCCTATTCCATTTACAGAAGAGGAATTAAAAATCAAATCCAAAGAAGCAACTGGACTCAAAATCGGGAGTGTTATTCGTATTATTCGTGAACCTAATTTTGGAAAAATATGTACAGTAAGCGCTTTACCTGAAGATTTGGCTGTTGTTGAAAGCGAAACAAAAGTAAGAATACTAAAAGCAAAGATGGAGGATGATAAAGAAATTATTATCCCAAGAGCTAATGTCGAGGCAATTGAAGAATGATGTATATACGACTATACAACCAATAAGGTTTTTTTATTTACATATGTGGGGTAGAAATAAATGTTTAATCCTGAAAATTTCATTAAAAATGCAAGAGCACTAATTGGACATATTGATAAAAGTAAAAAAAGTAAATTCGGTTTGGTGGATGGATACACACGAACATACTTTGTTTATAATTATATTAAAGTTAAACGGGAGCGTAAAGACTCATTTTTATTTGTAGAGTTTCATGATGACAGATTGGATAAAAAAGAGAAACATTTTGAAGAATTTCGAAAAATCTTTGGTATAAGAATAGACAAAGCAAGATACAGAAACATAGCCAGAGAGTTAATAAATAAACCCATTTCACAAAACATAAAGAAATTTATCTCGCAAGATGATAAATGGATAGCTGTATGGGATAGAAGGATAAATATTGTTGGTTTCTATCAATTCAATATTTCAGAAGATGGAGAAAAAGTGTTCTGCCATTTTAGGACTTTATATCCATTTGTGAGGTCATTAGAAGTTACACCAAGAATTTTAGGGAAAAACTGGGAATTTATGAATAAGAATATTTGGTAAGATAGAAAGGGCAAAAATGTCAAATGTGGTCATATGCTCCTGCGGAGCGTCATAAATAGTCAAAAATGGTCATAAGAGCCTTTGGGGCTCGTCAAATGTTGTTATTGTGACAGAGTAAGTGTTTTGACCATTTGATTCACCCTTCGTAGTACTACGGAGAACGGGCAGCGAAGTGTTATGACTATTTATGACGGCTTTAGCCATTTTGCCAGCGTAGCGTTTTGCCGGCTTCAACCATTTAAAAAACCAACAATTTTATTTCTGTCATCTCTTCCATAGTATATTTTACACCTTCTCTGCCAAAACCAGAGTTTTTAATTCCACCATAAGGCATCTGGTCAACCCTAAAAGTTGGAGTGTCATTAATGATTACGCTGCCAACTTCTATATTATCAAAAGCATAAAATATGTTTTTCATATTATTTGTAAACACACCAGCTTGTAAGCCATAAGCAGAATTGTTTACCATTCCAACAGCGTCCTTGAAATCATTGAAACTATTGACTGTAACAACAGGAGCAAATACTTCTTTTGCTTCTACTTTCATTTCAGGTATTGTATCAGTTAAAACTGTAGCTTGAAAGTTACTATCTTTTCGTTTTCCACCACATAATATTTTAGCTCCAGCATCAACAGCTTCATTTACCCATTTTTCAGCACGAATTGCGTCTTCTTCAGTTATCATTGAATTAAGAAAAACATTTTCATCTAAGGGATTTCCACTCTTTAATGCTTTTACTTTTTCAATAAATTTACTTACAAAACCAACATATATTTTTTCATGAACATATATTCTTTGAGTATGGATACAAACCTGACCAGCATAAGCAAAACCTCCTATAATTGCTTTACTTATTGCATCTTCAATATCACAATCTTTATCAAGAATAAGTCCTGCATTGCCACCTAATTCAAGGCATATCTTCTTTTTACCACATATTTCTTTTAATTTCCATCCAATTGGAGGACTTCCAGTAAAACTTATCATTTTGATTCTTGGATCTCGGACTGCATTATCAATATCTGCACCAGCACAAGGTAAAACTGACAACATACCATCCGGGGTATACTTTGTTACTATCTCTGCTAAATTCAATGCAGAGATTGGTGCTATTGAAGAAGGTTTGATAATAATTGGATTTCCGACTGCCAGGGCTGGCGCTACTTTGTGAGCTACTAGATTCAAAGGAAAATTAAATGGTGTTATACCTAAAATCGGACCAATTGGGAATCTTTTCACCAAAGCAGATTTGTTCTCTCCTTTTTTTACAGAATCCAAACTGAAGTATTCACCCTCAATTCTTTTACATTCTTCACTCGCAATTGTAAATGTTTGATAAGCCCTTTGCACCTCACCTCTGGCAAAGTTGATATTTTTTCCACATTCCAAAGCTAAAGTTTTTGCTAATTCTTCACTTTTTTCTTGAATATCTTTTGCGATACTCCTCAGAGCATTTGCTTTTTCATAGGTTGGTATCTTTCTTGAAATCTTAAATATTTGTTCTGATTTCTCAATTGCGGAATTAATATGTTTTTCATTTGCTTTATTAACTAAACCAACGATACTATTATCAAATGGACATCTTACTTCAAATTTTTCTGAATTTGATATAGCTTGATTTCCTAAATAAAATGGATATTCTTTATTCATAATTTACTCTTTTCGTATTATTTTATTGATAACTTTGAAATTACTTATTTAAAGATATGCAGGTTTTTGTCAAACTATTTGACTTGGATATATTATAAAATATTCATTGCCAGAGAAACTTGACAAGGGTTTCAGGCAATAAACTTATTGGCTAATTACTAAATATTCATAAGTTATATAAATAGTGCTGTTCTTTCTTTATTTTTCAAAATACAGAAAGTAGATGAATATATTGGAGAGATGATGAAAACTTTTTTGCCAAAGGTGAATGAAATTGAGCATAAATGGTATCTTATTGATGCAACAGATAAAGTATTAGGTCGTTTAAGTACAACGATTGCAGTATTATTAAGAGGTAAGAATAAGCGGATATTTACTCACTTTTTTGATATGGGAGACTTTGTTGTTGTAATCAACTCAGAGAAAGTAAAACTAACAGGAAGTAAACCAGATAATAAATTTTACAAAAGATATTCTGGTTATCCAAGTGGTCAAAATATTACTTCTTTCAAAAAAATGATGGAGAAGGATCCCAGAAAAGTGATTTATCATTCAGTCAATGGAATGTTACCTAAAAACAAGTTAAGAAAAAAGATGATGAAAAGATTAAAAATTTATATTGGCAAAGAGCATTTACATCAAGCTCAAAATCCAGAATTAATCTCATAATTTTTAAATATTTTAATCAAATAGGAGAATTAGTAATGCAATATTTTGATGCGGTTGGTAGAAGAAAATGTGCTGTAGCAAGAGTAAGATTATCTAAAGGAACGGGAAAGAGAACAATTAATGGAAAACCTCTAAAAGAGTTTTTGCATAGAGAAACTCTTATGATGATTGTTGAAGAACCTTTCAATCTTATTGAGCAATCTGACAATTTTGACTTAAGGGTTAATGTTAAAGGTGGAGGATTGTCTGGTCAAGCAGGAGCAATCCGTCTGGGTTTAAGTCGTGCCCTAATTGAATATGATCCTGAGTTACATTCGATTTTTAAAAAAGCAGGATTTCTCACCCGCGATGCAAGAGTAAAAGAACGAAGAAAATATGGATTAGTTAAAGCAAGAAAAGCTTATCAGTATTCCAAGAGATAAATAATATTATAACCAATAAGAAACTTAACTTTTAAGCTGCAAACGGTGTCCGACTTTCTGCAGGTGCTTAATAATTAAGTATAAATTCGGATATAAGTAGCGATGATAAAGTTAGGAATAAAACCGTTGGAGGATAAATGAATGTTGTAGAAATGAAGAGTTTGTTAGAAGCAGGTGTTCACTTTGGTCATCAAACTCGTAGATGGAATCCAAAGATGAAAAAATATATCTTCATTAAAAGAAATGGGATTCACATAATTGATCTTAAACAAACTTTAGAAGCTATTAATCAAGCTTATTATTTCTTACGAGAATTGGCTGCATACGGCAAAAGAATATTATTCGTCGGCACTAAAAAGCAGGCTTCAGAAGGTATAGCAAACGCAGCTGAAAAATGTAATGAATTCTATGTAAATCATAGATGGTATGGTGGAACATTAACAAATCTAAAAACCATTCGAAAAAGTATTGAAAAATTAGATCATTTTGAAAAATTAAATGATTCGGGAGAAATTAATAAATTTACTAAATTAGAAATTCTTAGAATGCAGAGAAAATATGATAAAATTCTAAATGCTTTGGGTGGAATTCGCGAAATGGAGAAATTACCCGATGCAGTGGTAATTACAGATACAGTTAATGAAAAGAATGCTGTTAAAGAAGCCCAAAAATTAGGAATCCCAATCGTTGCAATTGTTGATACAAATAGTGATCCAGATGGAATAGATTATGTTATTCCCGGCAATGATGATGCAATGAAATCGGTCAATCTTATCTCTGATATTATAGCTAATGCGATTGTAGAAGGAAAAAAAATTGCTGCTGAAGGTGGAGATATTAAAGAAATTATGAAAGAACCAGAAAAAGTTGAAGAAGAAACTATTGAAGAAATTAAAGAATTAGTTACAGAAGAAATTATTTCAATAGAAAAAGAACCTGATAAACCTTTACCAAAAGCTGAAGAAGTTTCAGAAGACATAGAAGAAAAAATTGTTAAAAAAGATACTAAAGCTAAAGTTGAAAAAAAATTGGTTGATAAGAAAAAAGAATTAAAAGAAAAGAAAGAGTCAAAGACTAAAAAGAAAAAGGAAGAAAAGGAATTCGTTTGTCCTTATTGTGGTAAAGAATTAGCATCAAAAAGAGGGCTTAAAATACATCTCGGTTTAGTTCATCAAAAATAATTTTAATTTGTTACTAAATTTAGAACACTATTTTTTTCAATAATAATAAAATAATGGAGTTGTAATGGAAATAACTGCAAAAATGGTAAAAGAATTGCGAGATAAAACTAAAGTTGGTTTAATGGATTGCAAGAAAGCTTTAAATGAAGCTAAGGGTGATATTGATGAAGCAATAAAAATTTTACGGAAAAAGGGAATTGCAAAAGCTGCAGAAAAGTCAACTCGTAAAGCAAAAGAGGGAATAATTTATTCTTATATTCATCCTGGTTCAAAAATTGGGGTTTTATTAGAATTGAGTTGTGAAACAGATTTTGTTGCTCGAAATGAAAAATTTAAAAAATTAACAAAAAAAATTGCTATGCACATCGCAGCAACAAATCCATTATCAATTTCTCAAGAAGATATAAACCAAAAAGTAATTGAAGAAGAAAAGGAAATCTATACAGCCCAAGCAATAAACTCAGGAAAGCCTGAAAAAATTATTGATAGAATTGTTGAAGGAAGATTAAAGAAATTCTATAAAGAAAATTGCTTACTCAATCAAGCTCTTGTTATGGATGAAAATATTACTATACAGCAGCTTCTGACTGAATCTATTGTAGAATTCGGAGAAAATATTTCAATCTCAAGATTTGCAAGATTCCAAATAGGTAAGTAAAGTTGAAAAAATATAAACGAATATTACTCAAGCTTAGTGGAGAAGTATTACAAGGTCAAAAATCATTTGGAATTGATGACCTATCTCTTTCGAAAATTGTAAAAGAATTGGTTGAAATTCATAATGATGAAATTGAGATAGGAATTGTTATTGGTGGAGGAAATTTTTTCAGAGGAGCATCTGCTGTTGCTAGCAAAATGAATAGGGTTCAAGCTGATAATATCGGAATGCTTGCAACTATTCAAAATTCAATTGCACTTAATGAAAAGTTTAATGAACTCAATACAAAATCAGTAATATTTAACTCTTGTAATATTGGTAATGTCGGAACAATATTTAATGCAGATAAAGCAAAAACATCACTAAAAAATGGAATAGTTGCAATTTTTGGTGGAGGAACAGGTAATCCATTTTTTACTACTGATACAGCTGCTGTATTACGAGCTTTGGAAACTGATTCTGAAATAGTAATCAAAGGAACAAAAGTTGATGGTATTTTTGATAAAGATCCACAAAAGTTTAAAGATGCAATATTTTTTAAAACTATATCATTTGATGAATATATAAAACGGGACCTTAAGGTAATGGATTTAACTTCAATATCTTTAGCAAAAGAATTTAAACTTCCTATTAAGGTTTTTAATATTAAAGAATCAGGTAATATTAAAAAAGCTATTTATGATGATAATTTTGGGAGTATAATTAACTCATGTTTCGCAGAAGATATTATAAAAAGTTAACTATGATATATTCATTAATTTTCAATCCTGCGGAACTTGAATAACTAATTACAAATATCTAATTTCTAATGAAATATCAAATGACAAATGGCAAATAAAAAGAAATTCGATTTAGAGGAGAGAACTGCAAAATTTGGTGAGGATATTATCGAATTTGCTAAAAAAATCCCAAAAAATCCGATAACTCTATCTCTAATTACTCAATTAGTTAAAGCGGGCACAAGTGTTGGTGCCAATTATTCTGAAGCAGACTGTGCAGAGTCAAAAAGAGATTTCGAACATAAAATAGGTATTTGCAAAAAAGAATCGAAAGAATCAAAACATTGGTCTCGTCTTGGCGAAGCAAGCCGTAGCCAGATGAGGATGATTGCAAAAGCAGTTCCACAATTATCAGCCAAAGGCTGATCTGCCTATAGCATGAAAAGATGAAGCAAAAATATATTGGAAAGAAGCCAATGAACTTAATTTAATTTTCTCATCAATTATAATTAAATCAAAGCAGAAAAAATGACTTTGACATTTAAGTTTTGACATTTCATTTGTCATTAGTCCCGACTTGTCGGGATGAAATTAATTTAAATCTTACTCATTTTTCGCAGAAGATATTATAAAAAGTTAAATATGATTTATTCGGTAATTTCCACTCCTGCGGAACTTGAATAATTAATACTTAGATGTAGTAAATATTATATTATTTATGAGTTTACTATAAAAAAGTCATAAAATGAAATATTTCTATAATTTATACCGATTTGAGAAACCGTTGAAATGGTTGAGTATTTCTAACTTGTTATTAACCACCAACTTAAGTTGGTGGTTAATGAAACCTCAATATGACTATAACCGTTTTAACGGCTTACTAATACTTAAATTTGACTTTTTATAGTGGACTCATTTATCAATTAATAATTCTTTATATTACCATCAGTTAAATCAATATATAGGAGTAAAAATGTGTGAGTTAAATCCAATTTACAAAACTATTAAAGAAAAAATGCAGAAGAGCATAGAATCTTTTAAAAGGGAATTACTCAAAATTAGAACTGGAAAAGCCAATATCAATCTTTTAGAAGATATCAAAGTGGACTATTATGGACAACCAACTCCGTTGAATCATGTTGGAACATTGACCATTCCTGAAGCAAGAATTATTCTTATTCGTCCTTGGGAAAAGACATTGCTTCCATTAATTGAAAAAGCTATTTTAGCATCAGATTTAGGTATTACCCCACAAAATGATGGAAATATTATAAGATTAATTTTTCCTACTCTTACTGAAGAAAGAAGAAAGGATTTAGCTAAGATTGTAAAAAAATATGGAGAAGAAGCTAAAATTGCCATAAGAAATTCAAGAAGACATTTCAATGAGGAAGTAAAAAAATTAGAAAAAGATAGTAAGATTTCTGAAGATGTTTGTCAAGACGGTTTGGATGAAATTCAAAATATTACCAATGATTTTGTAGAAAAAATCACTAACATTATTCAAAATAAAGAAAATGAGATAATGGAGATTTGATAAAAAAAGATGAGTTTCATAATTACACCTGATTGCATAAAATGCGGTTCCTGTGTGGATATATGCCCAGAAAACGCAATAATTGAAGATGAAACACAGTATATTATAACTGATGATTGCATAGAATGTGGTTTATGTGTCAATGAATGTCCTTTAGATGCAATTAAGGGTACAAATTCAAATATTTGATAAATTATGGATAATTTATTGTATCGGAATTTCAATGTTTTTATTCACCACCGAGAACACCGAGGAACACCGAAAGTAATTATCTTTTTTCGGTGCATTTCAGTGTTTTCGGTGTTTAATCAATTTACAAAGTTATGTTCTTCATTAATGTATAAAAAAGATGTTAATTACTAACTTTACACATTACTTAAATTTTAATACATTTTAGTTTATTCAAAAGTATAATATGAATTTTGAAAATAAATCACAAATTAATAAAAGAACCAATTCAATTATTGGTTTAATAATTCTTATAATTCCTTTTATTATTTATTTCATAACAAAACCTATTTCTTTATCTTTTTGGGATTGTGGTGAATATGCTACTTGTAGTAGTATTTTAGGAGTCCCACATCCACCAGGTAATCCATTTTATATTATTCTTGGAAAGTTTATTACATTATTACCATTAGGTTTAGCAGATGCTCAAAGTGTTAGTTTGCTTTCAATTATTTTCAGTTCTTTTGCAATCCTTTTTACATATCTTTCAATTGTAAAATTAGTTTCAATGTGGGAGAAAAAATCAATATATTGCTATTTTGCTGGTATAATTGGATCTCTCTTTATTGCTTTTTCTGCAGAATTCTGGATAAATGCAATCGAAGCTGAGGTTTACGGAGGTCTCTCATTCTTCATTACATTGATAATTTGGCTGATACTTATTTGGACTGAAAAGTCAAAGGATTTTGATCATCAAAATATTCTGCTTCTAATTATATTTTTATTTTTTCTTGGATTTGGAGTTCATCAAACAACATTACAAATTGCCCCAGCAATCTTATTAATTGCAATATTACCTTTGATAAATTTTAATAAATTATTTATTAAAAAAGCAATAATATTTTGTGGTATTGCGTTAGTTCTATATTATATCTTTTATGCAATTGGTTCAAGCATTGGTAGGGGAAGTCTTGGAAAATATATTTTCGCAATTTTTACTATTGGATTATTGTTGTATTATTTACGCAGTTATGTTGAACCACGAGTCTGGTTCTTTGCTCTTTTTATTATAATAATTGGTGTAAGTACACATTTAATGATTCCAATCAGAGCATCAGCACATCCATTTATAAATGAAGGCGATCCATCTAACTGGCAAAGATTTTCAGATTATATTTCTAGAAAACAGTATGGTCCCACCACCTTCTTCAAGCGACGAGCCCCTATTTTATTTCAAATAGATCATCACTTTTTGCGTTATTTCAGCTGGCAATTTTTTGATGCCGGAACTATTGATAAATTTTTAAATATAAATGTTCTTCATTCATTTCCAGAAGCAATTGGTAGATTTTTTATAATGATTTCAAATTATATTAATAATATCTTTTCCATAAATATATTTAAATTCATTCCAGAAACTGTAGGTAGATTTTTTATTAGCTTTTCCAAAAATCCTTTTCATTATATTTTTCAAACCATTGTAATTTTCTTAGGAGTGACTGGTATATACTATCAATTTAAAAAAAGTAAAAAGTCATTTCTCTATCTTGGCTCTCTTTTCTTCATGGCAAGCATTGCTATGATAGTTGTAATGAATCTCTCAATCGATGAAGTTAGAGATAGACCCTATTTCTTTATAATTGCGTATTTACTCTGGTCTTTCTGGCTTGGTATAGGTGCAATGGGTATAGTAAAATACTTTTTTAAAAGAACCAAAGCAATCGGTTTGATATTACTGGTTATTTTATCATTTCTGCCAGTAATCAATATGGCATCCCATTATCATAAAAATGATAGAAGTCAAGAACTACTCTCTCTTGAATATGGCACAAATTTTTTGAATGGATTGGATAAAAATGCAATCATATTTACCAATGGTGATAATGATACATTTCCTTTATGGTATGCCCAAGCTGTTTATGATCCTAATGCCAAAGAATACTATTTGGAAGATGATACTCTTACTTTTAAAGAAATCACAGGTATCTCAATTTCAGATAAAAAGGAGATACCAGCACGCACCAGAAGATTACTAAATCAAGCAAGTATATCAAAAAAAGTCATTAAAGGAATCAGGAAGGATGTTAGTGTTGCAAATCTTAGTTTGTTGAATACCCCCTGGTATATTAAACAATTAAGAGATTTTGAAGGTATTGAAATTAATCTAACTGATAAACAAATTGATTATATTGCTAAACGACCTATACAGCTACAAAATGATGCAATGTTTAGAGTTGGTAATATTAAACTTAAACTGAAAAAGGATAAAGTTCTTTATACCAAAGATCAAATGGTGCTTCAAATAGTAAAAGACAATTTTGGAAAGAGACCCATTTACTTTGCTGTAACTGTAGCAGATCATGTGGGATTTGATAATTACTTACAGAGTGAAGGCATGGCTGACAGACTTGTTGAAACCAAAGGGAAATACCAGATTGATCCTATCCGTCTTAATCATAATATTGAAGAAGTCTTTGATTACTCTTCAATATTCAATGATGAACTCCATAAAGATCATAATATGAGGCGATTAATTAATAATTATGGTGCTGATTTTATGAGAATGTCCACTGTCTTTTATCAGAAAAAAGATTATGATAACTCAATAAAATATCTGAAAAAGGCTCTTAACTTCATTCAAGAAAAAGATAGATATGTACCAAGTTTAGCAAATCTTTACTATGAAATTGGAGATTATGAAAACGCTTATAAAACCATTAAACCTTTAATTGAGAAAAATCCTGATGACGGTCAGATTATCTATATTGCATCCACCTACCTGGTCAAATCTGGAAATATTGAGGATGCTCTTTCGCTCTTAGAAAATTTTATAATTAATAATCCACATGAAAAGTATTTTGTAAATCATTATATCTCAATATGTAAGCAAAACAAGAAATATCAACAAGGCTTGGATCTAATTGACAAACTTCTTGAAAAAGAACCAGATAATAAGACTTATCTAAAGAATAAGTCTGAATTTGAAAACTTAATAAAGGGTATAGGAAATTAGGAAATTAATTTTTGTTATAATTAAACAAGTTAACCTACCCGATTAAATCGGGGATACCAGTTCAACAATTTAAATGATTCAAAAAATTCTAACTAAAGTTTTTGGGACACAATTTAATAGAGAGATGAAAAAAATGCAGCCAATTGTGGATGCTATTAATAAGGAATATGAAAAATTAACTTCTCTCTCAGATGAAGATTTGTCAGCAAAAACCATTGAATTTAAAAAACGAATTCAATCTCATATATCAAATAAACAAAAACTATTAGATAAACTACAATCTGAGTATGACACCACTTTTGATGATAATGAAAAAGACAAAATTGGAATTGAAATTGATGAAGCAGAGAAAGACCTAAAAAACTCTACTGAATATATATTAGACGAAATCTTACCAGAAGCATTTGCAGTTGTAAAAGAGATTTGCACACGATTGATTGGTAAAAAATGGAAAGTTCGTGGACAAGAAATGGAATGGAACATGATTCCGTATGATGTTCAATTAGTCGGAGCTATAGCCCTACATCGAGGAATGGTAGCAGAAATGAAGACTGGTGAAGGTAAAACACTTGTTGCAACTATGCCTCTTTATCTTAATGCACTTGTTGGAAAAGGTGCTCATCTTGTAACAGTTAATGATTATCTTGCTCAAAGAGACACTGAATGGATGGGGGAGATATATAAATTCTTAGGACTTTCTGTTGGGTGTATTTACTCAGATATAGATTTTGAGGAAAAAATTGCACAATATCAATGTGATATTACTTATGGAACAAATAATGAATTTGGATTTGATTATTTGCGCGATAATATGGCAATTTCTCCAGATGGAGTTGTCCAAAGAGGGCATTACTTTTGTATTGTTGACGAAGCAGATAGTGTTCTTATTGATGAGGCAAGAACACCTCTTATAATTTCTGGGGCTGTGGAGCATTCAAAGAATTTCTATCGTGAATTGAATCCACAGATAAGAAAATTGGAAAAAAAGCAATTGGCATTAGTAAATGGGATTCTTTCTGATGTAGATGTTATGATAAATAAAGGAACAGATGAAGCTAATTCATTTGAGTTTGGGGAGAAACTTCTAACTGTAAAAAGAGCTGCTCCAAAATCAAAACGATTTCTAAAGACAATCAAAGAAGGTAGACATCAAAAAATAATGAATGAAGTTGAGGGTCAATATCTTCGTGAAAAGCAACTATATTTGATTGATGAAAAACTGTATTATTCAATTGAAGAAAGTCAACGAAGTGCAGAATTAAATGAGATGGGACAAGAAGAACTTTCTAAATATGATAGAACCCTCTTTATTATGCCCAATCTTGATGAGGAGATTGAAAAAGTTGATAAGAATGAAAAACTATCCTTTGATGAAAAACAAATCAAAAAACAACAAATACAAGAGCATTTTTTAGAAAAAAATGAGAGATTACATAATATTAAGCAGATGTTGATTGCTTATTCACTTTTTGAAAGAGATGTTGATTATATTGTTAATGATAACCGAGTAGTAATAGTTGACCAATTTACAGGAAGATTAATGCCTGGTCGTAGATTTAGCGAAGGTCTTCATCAAGCGCTTGAAGCAAAAGAGATGGTTCAAATTCAAGAAGCAACTCAGACCCTGGCTACTATCACATTCCAAAACTATTTCCGTATGTATACAAAGCTTTCTGGAATGACTGGTACAGCAATAAATGAAGCTGGAGAATTCAAAGAAATTTATAACTTATCAGCTATAGAGGTTCCAACAAATGAACCAGTTCGGAGAATTGATTATGACGATCTAATCTTTAGAACAAAAAAAGAAAAATATAATGCAATTATTGATGAACTAGAACATTGGTATTCTAAAAGAAGACCAGTATTAGTAGGTACTATTTCAGTGGAAGTATCTGAAGTAATCAGCAGGTTGTTAAAAAGAAGGGGTATACCACATGAAGTTTTGAATGCAAAGTATCACCAGAAAGAAGCAGAAATTGTTGCGCATGCAGGAGAATCTGGTGCAATTACGATTGCAACCAACATGGCAGGTAGAGGAACAGACATTAAACTTGGTTCTGAAATCGTAAGATGTTCAAAATGCATTATTAAATGTTTAAATGAATGTGCTGAAGCAGGAAAAAATACTCCAGAAAGTCCTGAAAATTGCTTTAAAGAAGTTCCGTGTGGATTACATATTATTGGAACTGAAAGGCATGAAAGCAGAAGAATCGACAAGCAATTACGCGGAAGAAGTGCCAGACAGGGTGACCCAGGCTCCTCAAGATTTTATCTTTCCTTAGAAGATGATCTGATGCGTATATTTGGTTCAGACCGCATTGCAAATATTATGTCCAGATTAGGATTAGACCAAGGTGAAGCAATAAAACATCCATGGATGACAAAAGCAGTTGAAAACGCACAAAAAAGAGTGGAAGGTCATAACTTCGAAATCAGAAAACAGTTGATAAAATACGATGATGTAATGAATCTGCAAAGAGAGGTTATCTATTCCTATAGACGGAAAGTGTTAAAAGGACTAAATCTTAAAGATGAGATAATTGAGATGATAGCAGATGTTGTGGAAAATAAAGTATATGATTATCTTAGTGAAGATCAATATGAGGAAAATTGGGCTATAGAAGAATTATTTAATTGGTTTAAAAATGCGTTAGCAGTTAATATAAATATAAAAAGTGATATTCGGAATAGGGATGATTTAGTAGATGAGATTTTTTCTCAATTAAAAAATGCTTATGACCAAAAAGAAAAAGGATTTGAAGATGAGCAAAGAGTTCTTGAAAGATATTCCTTATTAAAGGTTGTTGACTCAGAATGGAAAGAGCATTTATATGAAATGGACCGATTGAAAGAAGGAATCGGACTTCGTGCTTATGCTCAGAAAGATCCTCTAATTGAATATAAGAAAGAAAGTTACGAACTTTTTCTAAACCTAATTGATACTATTAAAGAAAAAGTAATAAAAAATGTGTTTACACTTTATCCAGCAACTTATTATCAAGTGCAACAAACTGCAAAAGATATTAAATTATCACATTTAGAAAGAAGAGTATTTGGAAGTTCTCAACAGGAAATTTCAAATAATGAAAAAATTAAGCAAAGACAAAGTTCAAATATCTCCAAACCTAAACCTATTCATGTTCAAAAAGTAGGCAGGAATGACCCCTGCCCCTGTGGAAGTGGTAAGAAATATAAACACTGCTGTGGGAGGAAGATTTAATAAAAGATAGTAGATTAAAGATTGACATAAAATAAGTCATCTTAATTTATATTAAATAATTTGGAATGAGTTCTACTTAAAGATTGGAGGAAAAATGCAAAAACCTATTATGATTAATAAAATCTTGTATGAAATAACAAAATTAGCATTTTCTGAAAAATTAGAGTTACTTGATAATTTAGTTAAACAAATAAAGAAACAAGAATTAAACAAAAAGGATTCAAAATATACATTACTTCAATTAAAAGGTCTTGGAAAAGAATTATGGCAAGAAGTTGATGTTGAAAATTATATTAACACTGAAAGGGATCAATGGGATGTTAGATAAATTTAAGGATAAAATCATAGGGGTTGATACATCACCATTTATATACTTTATTGAAGAACACCAAAAATATTTAGAATTTATTACAAAATTTTTTCAAGCTAATCACGATAAAAAATTCTCATCTGGTTCGAAGTAATAAGAAATACAAGTGTATGAAAAGATTTGAAATTTCAAGCCCTCAAAGACAAAATGGTATATTATGACAAGGGAAAATAGCAGAGCAAATAAAATAAATTTGTTTTCAGATACCCTATTCCCTCCGAGTCTTTCAGAGGTCTTCAAGCGTATCCATTATTATCTTTACACAAATAGTAATATACCTAGATCTGAAAAACTTGGGGCTGAAATGACCCGTATATTATTTTGTAAAATCTTTGATGAATTGCGTAATCAAGAAAATCCTAAATTTAAAATATACTTCAATGACAAAGAGTCTGATGTCCCAAATAGAATAAAGAATCTGTTTGAAGAAGTTAAAAAAGAATTCCCTGATGTATTTGAACAACAGGAAAAATTATACCTCGATTACAAGTCTATCTTCTATGTGGTAAAGAATCTCCAGAATTACACTCTCTTAAAAACAAAAAGAGATGTTATAGGTGAGGCTTTTCAGGCATTTTGGGGACCGGCACTAAGAGGCGAAAAAGGTCAGTTTTTTACACCAAAGAATGTTGTTAAGATGTGTGTGCAAATTCTTGATCCAAAGCCAAACGAAAAAATTATTGATCCTGCTTGTGGTTCTGGTGGTTTTTTGGTGGAAAGCATAATGCATTTAGATAAGGAAAAGTCTTTTAATAACATCTTTGGTATTGATAAAGAAATAGATTTAGCTAAGATATGTAAAGTATATATGTCAATTGTTGGAGATGGGCATTCTAATATTTTCTGTGCAGATTCGCTTGATGTTTCATCGTGGACAACAAAAATACGAGAAAAAATAAAGGATGATAATTTTGATATTGTGCTTACCAATCCACCATTTGGAGCGAGGATTTCTATAGAGGATAAAGAAATCTTAAAAAATTATAAATTGGGGCACAAATGGAATAAAACAAAACAAGGTGAATGGAAACAAACAAATATAATTTCAAAGCAAGTCCCACAGATTCTATTTATAGAAAGATGTCTCCAATTGTTGAAACCTAATGGAAAAATGGCTATCGTTCTTCCAGATGGCATCTTCGGAAATCCAAGCGATAGATATATACTACAATATATTTTACAAGAGGCAAAAATATTAACAATAATCAGTTTAGCACCAGAGACTTTTTTGCCCAGCACTCATACAAAGACAAGTGTATTGATTTTAGAAAAGAAAAGCTCAAAAGCAGTAACAGAAGATTATGAGATTTTTATGGCGATAGCTAATAAAGTAGGGCATGACAAAAATGGAAAAATAAAATACAATATCAACGATAAAGGAGAATACATATTAGATAAGCATGGCAATAAAATAATTGATGATGATTTACCAAGTATTGCGGAAAGATATGGATTGTTTAAAGATAACAAATTACAGCATCATGATCATTTGGGGTTTGTTATCAAACTTTCGGATATTAAAGACTCCATTCTCATTCCAAATTACTATGACCCCGAGATAGAAAAAAAACTAAAAGCGATGGAGGGAAGCGGTAGATATGTTTTAACAAGTATAAGAGAATTAGTAGAAAAAGGGTTATTGTCTATAAAAAGAGGGCATGAAGTGGGGTCTCAATATTATGGAATGGGAGATATACCTTTTGTTAGAACTTCTGATATTGTCAATTGGGAGATAAAAATAGACCCGATAAAATGTATTCCTGAAGAAATTTATGAAAAATATAAAAAGAACCAGGATATCCATGGAAATGACATTTTATTAGTTACAGATGGAACATTTCTTATTGGGCGGACTGCAATAGTAACTTCTCGTGATAAAAAATTTGTCATCCAAAGTCATATTAGGCGATTCAGATGTTTAAAACCTCAACAATTACATCCCTATTTGCTTCTATATCTCCTCAATACAGATATAGTTCAACAACAGATAAAGGCAAAAACTTTTGTTCAGGCTACAATATCCACCTTAGGGAATAGGATATATGAGATTATACCGCCGATACCTAAAGATAAAAATGTAATTAATAAAATTATAAACGAAATTTCAGATATAATTGAGATGAAAATTCGTGTTAAACGAAAAATGGACAGTATAAAAAATTTTAAAGTGGAGGAATAATTATGGCAACAGGTAGAACAGTAGGAGCTTCATTATTAACTGAAAAAGATAGCAAAATAATCGGATTAACCGAGAGTATTTCAAATATCTTAAATGACTCAATAAGTAATCCAGATGCAAAGAAACATTTTCGACAAAGTTATAGCAAGATTTCCTATACGAGAGACGCAGGCACTGGCAGGGGTGCAGGAAAATTACAAAGAGATGCTTTATGCACAAGAGGAAGACAAGGTAAAGCTCCTTTTTCTAATAGAAATTTAAGATGGCATCCGTTAGTGGTTGCGGATAAAGAAATCCCTCATGCAAAACCTATTGATAAACTTGAAGTAGAAGGTGAAAAGGCACTTGTATTTGTGATTAACGGAGAAAAATATTATCCTGAAGAAGTATATAAATTAGAAAAGAGATATGTTGTTTTACCTGAACATTGGATTCCACATGTTGATGTTCTCAAAAATTGGACAGACAGCGACTGGACAGCCAATTCGTGTATCATCCCAGCTTTGGAATCAACAGAATGGTGGCACACCTTAGAAAGCTTTGCAGTATTGGGATTATCTGTTGTTGGAACTTTGTATGATATTCATGATATTGATCGTTTAGTTGGCTCCATAACTAATTTACTAAAAAATCAGGATATAGACAAAAAGATAAAGCTACCAACAGATATATTAAAAGACAGTTTAAGAGATAAAGAAAATCTGTTATTATGTTCGTTATGTAAAAGTAGGTTGGATTCAAATGTAGCAGATTTACCCGAAAGGGAAAGGGATAGTGTATGGCAACCACAATGGCGGACAGTTAAAAGAGCGGAAGGAGAAGATAAAAGTATTCAAATTATGCATCTTAAACCCTTGGTTGAAAACACTATTATACATACAGCAGAAAATGTTAGATATGGTCATCGCTGGTGTAATGTTTCCATGACTGACCATTCTATTGACGAGACCTTAGATTTTATGGAACATGTTGTTCGGGTTCATAGCAGATGCAAATAGTAAAAAGTTAGTCTCTGCAATGAAAAAATAGTAATTTTTATTTTGGGTTTATCGATTAAATGTATAAATGTAAAAACTTTTAACCCCTATGTTTCCTCTACAGTAAAGAAATCATAAAGGAAAATAAATGCCAAAAAATTTAATGATTGTTGAATCTCCAACCAAATCAAAAACTATCAAGCAATACTTAGGAAAAGATTTCGAAATCCTTGCTTCAATGGGTCATATACGCGATTTACCCCAAAAGGAATTTGGAATTAATATTGAAAATAATTTCAAACCGTACTATGTCCTTAATCCTGATAAAAAGAAAATTGTTAATCAAATCATAAAAAGAGCAAAGGAATCCGAAAAGGTTTTTTTGGCTTCTGATAATGACAGAGAAGGAGAGGCAATTGCCTGGCATTTAAAAGAAATTCTAAAAAAATCTGTTCCTAAACAACCAATTTTTAGAGTTGTTTTTAATGAGATTACAAGGGAAGCAATTCAAGAATCCATAAAATCCCCAGCCCAAGTTGATGAAAATAAGGTCAATGCACAACAAACCAGAAGGATTTTAGACCGCATTGTCGGATATAAAGTTAGTCCAGTACTATGGAAAGTAATTGCCAAAAACCTTTCTGCTGGTAGAGTGCAGACAGTTGCGTTAAGACTTCTTTGCGAGAGGGAAGAAGAAATTCAAAAATTTGTCCCTCAGGAATATTGGATTATCAATGCAGAATTAAAACCTGTCCCGTTAGTCCCGATATATCGGGATCATCTAATGGGAAAGGACACTAAATTTAAAGCAATCTTGAAAAAATATAAAGAAAAATTAATTAAGTTAACTAATGAATCTGAAGCTGATGCAATTTTCAATAAACTAGAAAAAGAAAAGTATATTGTCGCAGATATCAAACAAGAAAGCAAAATAATCTCACCTTTTCCTGCTTATATCACAAGCACATTACAACAAGAAGCTTCAAAAATATTGGGTTTTTCAACCAAAAAGACAATGAGGATTGCTCAACAACTTTATGAAGGAGTCAATGTTAAGGATAAAAATATTGGTCTTATTTCATATATGAGAACTGATTCTGTGCGAGTGTCAGATAGGGCAAATGCTGAATTGAAGAAACTAATTAAAGAAAGGTTTCCAGAAAAATATTCAAATCCATTCAAAAGAATTTATAAAAATAAAAATAAAGCTCAAGACGCACATGAAGCTATTCGTCCAACTTCATCATTTAGAACTCCAGAGTCAATCAAAGATTTCTTATCACAAGATCAATACAAATTGTACAAACTTATCTGGCAGAGATTTGTTGCTACTCAAATGGCTTGTGCAAAAGTTAATATGACTCAGGTTTTAATAAAAGCCGGTGATGGATTATTTGAATCAAATGGAAGTACTATTGAATTTGATGGATTTATGAAATGTTATCCATATATAACTATCAAATATATCGCCGATAAAATGCCTTTACTTAATGTAATGGATGAGCTTGAATTAATAAAACTTAATAAAAATCAAAATTTCACAAAACCTCCAGCAAGATATACTGAAGCTGCTTTAGTTAAAAAATTAGAATCAGAAGGAATTGGGAGACCCAGCACTTACTCACCAATAATTTCAACATTGCTTGCACGAAAATATGTAAATCTTGTAAAGAAAAAATTCTATCCTACCGAGTTAGGTATGGAAGTAGAAAAGTTCCTGATAAAGAAATTTTCTGATTTCTTTAATGTATCATTTACTCGTGAAATGGAAAATCGTCTTGATGAAATCGAGAATGGAACTACTAACTGGCTACAAATATTAGAAAATTACTATGAAGAATTTATTAAGATTTTAAAGAATATTGATATTAAAGCAGAAAGAGCAAATCTAGCAAAAGTGAGTGATATTAAATGTGAAAAATGCGGTGCCCAAATGATAATCAAATGGGGAAGAAATGGTCAATTTCTTGCTTGCTCTAATTTCCCAAAATGCAAAAATACAAAAAACTTTAAACTAAATGAAAATGGTAAAGTTGAAATTATTGAAATTGAAGAGGAAAAAACAGATGAAATATGCCCTAAATGTGGGGGAAAACTGGTATTAAAAATCGGAAAATTTGGAAAGTTTTATGCGTGTAGCAACTATCCAAAATGTAAATTTACAAAAGCATTTTCTACTGGCTTGAAATGTCCTTTATGTGATGGCGAATTATTAGAAAGAAAGAGTAAGAAATCCAGAAAAACTTTTTATGGATGTTCAAATTATCCCAAATGTAAGTTCATAACTAATTATAAACCTATCAATTTGAAATGTCCTGATTGTGGTGTCGATACTATGTTTGAAAAATCAATAAGTAAAAATGGGATAAAAAAAATCATCTGTTTGAATTGTAAAAAAGAGTTGATTACATGAAATTCGTTGAACCTTTAGTAGCTGGCATAAAAAGTATTTTATCTCATAAATTGCGTTCAATTCTTACTCTTGCTGGAATTGTTATAGGGGTCGCTGCAGTAACCACTATGTTTTCTTCTGTTAATGCGATGAAACATCTTATTGAAGAATCAATTAGTTCACTTGGATATGATGATGTAATAGTTTTATACTCTTCATTTCCAAATTCCGAAAAAAGTAAGTTAAAAAAATATACTTCTGACCTTCGATTTAAAAATTTAACCTATAAAGATTATGAAGTATTGAGTGAAAATCTAAATAATACTAAACATATCTATCCATGTATAAATGATGAAAGAGTATGTGTTATTAATGGTAAATCAAGTAAGATTAGATTGAATGGATTAAACAATCCCTTTTTCAACAGTAAAAATTACATTATTGGCAAGGGAAGAATTTTTAGTATTATCGAACAAAATGAAGGTCAGAATGTATGTATAATTGGCTCATCAATAGAGAAAAAATTCTATTCGCAAATTGATGCAATTGGAAAATCTATTTCGATTGGTGATATTAGATTGAAAATTGTTGGTGTTCTTAAAGATGAAGGATTAGATGACCCTAATAAGACTGTTAGAGGTAATATCTGGGAAAGAAAGCGTGATCATGAAAGCTGTTTTATCCCATCAAAATGTGCTGCAATATATTTAAGACCAAATATGCAAATTGATAATATCTGGATCAAAGCAACTGATTCTGAAAAAGTTGGAAATGTTTTTAATCAAGCAAAACAACTCCTTCTTGCTACACACAATATGGCAGATGATATTGAAATTAGAGATATTAGCCAGAGAATGCTTGAAATCAGACAAGAAATTCAAGGGTTTCTAAAAAATTGGAATATAATATTATTATGTATATCAAGTATATCACTTTTCACAGGTGGGATTGGACTTTTCAGTATTTTATTGATTTCTATTAGAGAGAGAATGAAGGAGATTGGTATCAGAAAAAGTATCGGAGCAAAGAATAGAGATATATTTGCACATTTCCTTTTTGAATCTATAACATTAGCTTTTATCGGAGGAATATTTGGTTCAGGATTAGCTTTCATTTTAATCAAATTCATAACTTCAAAAATGGAAGTTGAAGTTTCTATTCCAATGATGGGAATTATAATTGGATTGATTTTTGCAATTATTGTAGGATTTATTTCCGGTTTCTATCCAGCATACAAAGCTTCTAAAATCGATCCTGTAAAAGCAATTTTCTATACAGAATGAAAAAAAATCATTATTATAGATTTATTTAGAACATAGCTTCGCGAATTGATTA
>JAGMCF010000177.1 GCA_023129415.1 Candidatus Cloacimonadota bacterium | reverse complement strand
GTATATCTTTATTTTTTAATCTTTCTTACTATTTTTAACCAATTTGATATAAGTGCTCTGAAATAGGCAATTTTATCAACATAATCACTCGACCTAAAACAATTAACCCTTTATAGAAAGGTGTGTATTTTCGCTCAATAGAATTTACTATTCTTTGATTATTTATACATATACCTCAAAAACAATGTTTTTCTAAAAATAACAACCATAATAGCTAAATAGACGATATAATTTATAGTAAAAGCATACACTACACCTTTAAGCCCCACATTCGATATTAATATGAACGATAGCAGAATAAAAAAGACGTTTCCAAATATCTCTGTAACAAACAAAGTTTTTATCATAGCTTTTGATATCATTTGAATAGAAATAACCCAACTTACAGTTTTAAAAAATTCGCCTATAAATTCAAATAAGAATAGTTCACGCATTGGTCGAAATTCTGATGTATATAATATAGTTATTATTATATCTCTGAATAAATAAATTATTGTAAAAGATAAAATGAGTATTGGAATTACTAACTTATATGTATTAATAATCTCTTTTCTAATTTTTAATTTAGATTTTAATTCTGAAAATCTTGGGATTAAATAAATTGTTAATGCCTGCGTAATAACCATTATAACTAATCCGGAAACACGCCTTACACCATCCCAGTATCCGGCTGCATCAATAGAAATATTTCTAATAATAAATGAACGAACAGTTATCAGTGCAATTGGACCTAAAAAAAATGTAAAAGCTGTTAACAAAGTAAATCCTGATAATTTCTTTAAAATATCAAGATTAAATTTCCCCATAAAATTTTGTTTTTTAAACCATGGATTTTTTATTATCACAAAAATCGTAATTATTAATACTATTGATTGCGAAGTAACAGCCGATAAAAGAGCACCGTAGATACCAAGAAAATAAATCAAAATAATTGAATATACCAAAATAACAATCTTAGAAATAATATTAATTTTTATGAATTTAGTGAATTCTTTAAATCCATTAATAATTGCTAATAATAATCTATTTATAGCAAATAATATAATAGAAAAACCAAAGACAATGAAAATTGATTGATAGGATTTATCGGTTAATATTATTCTTGAAAAATAATCTGAGAATATAATTAAGATTAAACCTGATAAAGTTGATAAAATTAAAGTAATTTTTAAAGAGTTACTTAGTATTGATTTACATTTAGTTTCAGAATCCTTAAACTCAGCAACATATTTCGTTACTCCGATAGTCATACCACCATTTGAAATTTTTGAAAATAATTGAATCGTATCATTCAGCTGGCTTACAAGGGCAATGCCAGAAGGACCAATTAGCATAGCAACTACCTTAGTTCTAATTATACCTGTAATCAATTTTACAATAGTTGATACACCGGAAAGAGAAAATACTTTTATTAAGTCTTTTTTAAGAATATTTTTTATTCTTATTTTTTGTTTTTCAATATTCATTTATTCAAATTTATTAATCGATGTAACTATTCTATGAATTTCACTCTTTTCTAAAATAGAGTTAATAGGCAAACTTAGCACTTCCTTGGACAATTTTTCTGTAATAGGGAATGAAAAATTATTCCACTCTTTATAAGCTTGTTGTTTATGGGGTGGTATAGGATAATGTATAATCGTTTGTATTCCATTTTCCTGCAAATATTTCCGGAGTTGATCACGTCTCTTAGTTCTAATAACAAATTGATGCCAGACATGATCTAAAGAATTTGAAATTTGAAATTGGAAATTGGAAATTGGCATGATAATATCCGGATGTTTGATATTCTCAATATAATACTGAGCTATCCTTCGTCTTTTTTGGTTATCCTCGTCTAAATGCTTTAATTTAACTGATAATATTGCAGCTTGGATTTCATCAAGGCGAGAATTTATTCCTTTATGTTCATTTTTATATTTTTTGTGAGAGCCATAATTTGCTAATGCTCTGATTGTTTTGGCAAGCTCCTCATCATCTGTAGTAATAGCACCTCCATCCCCTAATGCTCCTAAATTTTTCACCGGGTAAAAGCTAAAACCTGATGCATTTCCTAAAGAACCAACTCTTTTATTTTTGTAATATGCACCATGTGCCTGAGCTGCATCTTCAATAATTTTTAATTTATATTCATCAGCAATTTCTTGAATTTTTTTATTATACGCATTTTGACCATATAAATGAACTAATAAAATTGCTTTAGTTTTTGATGTAATTTTTTCTTCAATCTTTTCAGGGTCAATATTATAAGTGTTAATGTCGGGTTCAACAAGAACTGGTATTAAACGATTTTCACTAATTGCTAATATTGAAGCAATATATGTATTTGCGGGAACTATTACTTCATCTCCTGCGGAGATAATTCCTATTTCTATATAAGCTCTGAAAATCAAACGTAAGGCATCCAATCCATTTCCAACACCAACACAGAATTTAGTTCCACAAAAAGCAGCAAAGGATTCTTCAAATATTGTTACTTCTTTACCATGTATATACCAACCTGAATTTAATACACGTTTGAATGCATCTTTTAATTCTATTTTATATTGTATATTTACTTGTTTTAGATCTAAGAAATCAATCATTTTATTTCAATAATACCTTTATCTGTTTTTTTGAATTTTCTATGACATTTTAAACATTCATTTTTATCTTTCAATTTGGAACCACAATTACAAATATAACCTTTAAAATTAGCTGGATTACCAAAAAAAAGTGTATTATTTGGCACATCTTTGGTCACAACAGAACCTGCTCCAATCATCGAATACTCTCCAATTGTTATTCCCCCGATTAAAGTTGAATTTGCACCAATTGAAGAACCTTTTTTAATTATTGTTTTTAAGAATTTTTCTGGATATTTTTTTGACCTTGGGAGAAAATCATTAGTAAATGTTACATTTGGTCCAATAAAAACATCATCTTCTATTGATATACCATCCCATATCTGTACACCTGACTTAATTGTTACATTATGACCAATAGTTACATCATTTTCTATAAACACATGACAATTAATATTGCAATTGTTACCAATTATTGCATCTTTCAATATTACAACAAATTGCCATATATAAGTATTTTCTCCAATTTTTTTAGACATAACTTCTGCAGTTGAATGTATAAAATTTGACATTTTAAATTCTGAATGTTTTTTAAAAAGTTTTTAGAAACTTAGTTTTCAAAATAGTTAAATTACTTATTTCAATTCCTGTAGAATTTTATGGAAAATTAAATTTAAAACTATTTTTTAGAATATGATAATCGTTAAATATTATCTAATCACTTTTAACAAATTCAAATTTTGAATTATAAATTTCTTTTTCAGTTTTTCCATAATAATTCTCATATTTGATTCGATATCCTTGTTTCCATTTTTCCAACAACTCATCAGTAGATAAATCTTCTAAAGTAGCATTCGTAGTTACTTCTGTATTCACAATATTTGCAGGTATTGATCCTAATTGCGTTTTATTATAACATATCCCATATCTAATATTAAAAATATTAATGAAATATTGCAATCTCCCTTCAAGTGTGTTTGGACCTTCAAAATCTATTAGTTTTAGTAATAATAACATTTCAACCCGTGAAAATAAATGTCCTCCAACTGCTAATGGATATGCCCAATCGGGAGAATTAGGACAATTCTTCCAAATCCAAACTTTTTTATCGTTATCAGGTATTATATCATTAATAAATTCTGGTAACTCTTGCTCTCTCTGATGAGCAAAACAATATGTCAAGTCTAATCCTCTAAGTAATGATGGTACGCTAACTAATGGATTAAATTTTGTAAAATCATTCATATCAAAAGTTTCTGTAACTACCCCGTCATCACAGAAAAAAACAATTTTTGATACTTCCATTTTTTCTATTAAATCAATAAGCTGCTTTCTAAAATTTGTTTCACTAATAAAACTAACTTGATGCTCATAAAAAATTTCAATCAACTCGTTATATGATTTCTGATGTTCACTATTGCTCGTTGTATAAAGGATATTTAATGGAGCAGGATTTATTACTTTTTCATAATAAGAAGAAATTAAAGCATGTAATTGAATTGCACGATCTTTAGAAAATACTATCCATTCACAATCAGTCTTGTTATCAATAATATTATTAGAAGAAATTCGAAGATTCAGGAGATCTTCATATATTGCCAGTGTGTTATTTTTAAGATATTTTTGATAGATATTTTTTTTAATTTTGTTTTTGATTTTTTTATATAGTTTCATATTAGTTTTCTATAAAAAATTCTAAAATTGTATTACAAATTTTATCAATATCACTGTTAGCTAATTGACTAGATGAAGGCAACCAGAGACCCTTTTCTCCAACTATATTGGATACAGGATATTCTCCTGGTACGTTATAAGCCTTTTGTTTATTAATAGGAGGATACATCACCCGTGTTCCAATATTATTCTCTTTTAGATATTTTTGTAATTCTTCACGATTTTCAACTAATACATCAATAAACCAGGGAGTTGTATTTTCTAAATCCTGTTCAAAGAATTTAATTTGCACAATGTCTTTCAATTTCTCTTTATAGTGCTTTAATATTTCTTTCTTACGTTCAACTCTCCACTGGAGCTTCTTCATTTGCTCAATACCAATTACACCTTGAAGATCAGTAAATTTAAAGTTATATCCAATTGAGTCGTGAACATCATTTCCGCCACCACTACGCCCAAAATCTTTTAATCGTTTTACCTTATATGCAATATCATTATCATTGGTGATGATTGCACCTCCTTGTCCGGTAGAAATTACTTTTGGAGAAGAAAATGAAAAACTCCCAACATCACCAACTGTACCAATATGTCTCCCATCCGGGTAAAACGATCCGAGTGCCTGGGCGGAATCTTCAATAAGGAATAACCCACTCTCTTTTGCTAATCTAACAAATGCTGCAATACCTGATTGGGGATATCGACCATTAGCCGAGACAAGCATTATTGCTTTTGTTTCGGGAGTTATTGCCTTCTTAACTAACTCTATATCAAGACAAAGTGTTTCCGGTTCTACATCAACAAATATAGGAACTGCCCCAAACATCTTTATAGAATTAGGTGTAGCTATCATTGTATAGTTGGGAACTATAACTTCGTCTCCAGCTTGAATATCGCACGCCAATGATGCCAGAGTTAAACTAATTGTTCCATTGTTAACAGTAAAGCAATACTTTGCACCTGTATAATCAGCAATCATTTTCTCAAACTTCTGTGTTTGCTTAAATTCTGTAAGCCAACCTCCAGATTTCATATATTCATTTAACGCTATGCGTTCTTCTTCTCCAAACCATGGTTCTATTTGGGAGATAAATTTATTTTTCATATTTCATTTTTCAATAAAGGTTTAATAACTTTATTATTGATTATTTTTTAAAATTTTTTGAGCTAATTATGTTATTATTAGAAAGATACTAATTATTAAAAATATAATTATTTAAACATCTGAAGTTGGATATTTAACCCAATGCTTCGAAACATAGTCAAGTTGTGATTTAATTTTCTTGTCCTTATATATTATAGAATAAAGTTTAAGGATTTTTTTTATAAAAAATCTTTTGATTTTACCGCTATCCCCCCAGGGTAATCCCGCTTTCCTTATGAACTTAGGAATCATTTGAAATCTTTTATTAAAATTCATTGGGATATTCTGATAGTGAAGACATTGATAACCATAAAAAATTAGAGTTCCGTCGTATAATTGAAATATTTGAAGTGGTTCATTAAAATGTTTCAAGCTTCTAATAGAATTATCTTCTATATTAAACAAGTCAAAATATTGTTTATCTATAAAAAAAGCATTATCTCCATTAATACATATTAATTCGTATCCTTTTAGTTTAGCTAGTTTGGTCAATGAAAGTATTGAATGACCATGTCTTACTTTAAAATTAGGAGCTTGAACAAACTCAATATTATCAGGTATTGCACAGTTATATTCAATAATTACTAATTTTGGTCTATAATTAACAAGTGATTTAAATATATGATAATCATTACCATCAATATCAATAATTAGAAAATCAAAATTTTTTGGAATTTTTGTTTCAGATAAAATATCATCAAGTGTATCATTTCCTGATATTTTAACAAATTTATTAAAAACAAATACTTTATCATTGCCAGAGTAGGTGTTATTTTTTATCTGATCACATTTTTTTTTATTTCCTTCAATCAACACACCTGACCAATCGTGGTTCTCTATCAAATTATAAGTATTACTAAGATGTTTACCATCCCACGCACCAAATTCAACACACCACTTATCATGATCAGGAATAATTTCAAATATTTTCTCAATAATTCCGTCTTCACCATTTTGTGAAGCAATATCTTTTCTGTATTTTAATAAATACTGATTTTTATTACTCAATCTATCTT
>JAGMCF010000176.1 GCA_023129415.1 Candidatus Cloacimonadota bacterium | reverse complement strand
ATTACAAATTTCTAATTTCTAATAAGATTTCAAATATAAAATGACAAAAATAAAAGGGTTGATTCTCCAAAAATCCGCATTTGGCATGATTGGATATTAGGGCTTTGTCATTTTATTTGACATTTGAAATTAGGATTTTGGAATTCTTAGCTTTATTATTGACTAATATTCTCCCTTTTGGTTCTGGCTTGTCCAGGTTAGGCTATATAATCAATTTTGCTAAACTTAGATTAGAGTGGAAAAGACTAATTTACTAATCTTTTAAATATACCACCGATAGCAGCTTTTTATATAAATATATTTAGTTACTATTTGTATTATTCCATCAGTGTTCTCGGTGGTTATATCTTATTTGTGGCTACAAAACTTTCATTATATATCCATATCCCTTTCTGCATAAAAAAATGTAACTATTGCAGTTTTTATTCAATCCCATACAAAACCAAATTAGTAGATAAATACATAACATATTTGAAAAAAGAGATTGAACTCTTTTCCTCTGAACAGAATTACACTATTAAAACAATCTACTTAGGTGGTGGCAGTCCATCTTTACTCTCGTTTACTCATTTGTTTAAGATTATAACTACAATAAAGGAAAAGTTTTCAATATCAGAAAATCCCGAAGTTACTTTAGAGGTCAATCCAATAAATGTAAACAAAACTGCTGCAAAAAATTGGAAGATATGTGGTATTAACCGCATTAGTCTTGGGATTCAGTCCTTCCATAATTCAGAATTAAAAATTTTGGGCAGAATACATTCTGAAAAGGAAATATACCCTGGTGTAGAACTAATCAAAGAACATTGTACTGAGAACATCTCATTAGATTTAATGTATGGAATTCCATTTCAAACAAAAAAAAGGTGGACCACATCATTGAAAAAAGCAATCAATCTTAAGCCAAAACACATTTCATCATACTGTTTATCAATTGAAAAAGGAACCTATCTTGCAGATAAACAAAATGAGTATACCTTTCCAGATGAGAAAACGCAAAGTGATATGTATTACCAACTGATTGATATTCTTAAAAGAAATAAATTCTATCAATATGAAATATCAAATTTTGCTCAAACAGGTTTTGAATCAAAGCACAATTTAGCATATTGGAATGGTGAAGAATATATTGGATTTGGTCCAGCTTCTCATTCCTTTTATAATATGAAAAGAGTGAATAATTACTCTGATATTTATAAATATTTTGAATGTTTAGATAATCAAGAACTGCCAGTTGAAAATTCAAAAGAAATCTCAATGAGTGAATTTATATCGGATAAAATAGTTCTGGGTCTAAGACTAAATAAAGGAATTCCTCTATCAGAATTCAAAAAAAAATATAACTTTGATATTGAAAGAGAGTACGAACAAGTAATAAAAAAATTTTTATCTTCTGGATATTTGACAATCCAAAATGATAAACTTAAATTAACATCAAAAGCATTGTTTGTGTCAAATTCTATTTTAAGTGAATTTGTATAAAAAGAAATTAATGAGCCACAAAAATACACCCCTTCTCCGTCCCGAAATATCGGGACTTCGAAGGGTGAACAAAAAAACACGAAATTAAAAATACTATTTTTTGTGTAATTTTCGTGTAATTTCGCCTGCCTTATCGAAGTCAAAAGACGAAGATAGGTGGCTAAAGAAAAGAAAGAAGATATGAAAAAAATTTTAATTTTTACTTTTTACTTTTGCCTTTTACCTTTTACCTTTCTATTTGCTGATATTCTCATTCCAATGGATCTATCCCAAACTGACCATCTTAAAGCATATGGTATAACTTATTATGCATTAGAAGAGGGGTTAGACTCAAAGTGGTTACTAAATTATCGTGGAGGTTCGTTCCTTATTCCTGATAACTCTGACATTGAAGACATTTGCAGGATTCGGGGAGTATATTATGAAAAGGTATCTCCAGTAGAAATTATTCAGATCGAACAAATCATTCAAAAATCCAATATGGATATCATCTATTTAGAAAAAGCACCTAATATTGCTATCTATACACTACCAGAAAGTATCGCTGGTAAAGTTACAGGTTTTGCTGGAGAGCCCTGGGATGATGCTGTTACATTAGCTCTCACTTATGCAGAAATCCCTTATGAAACTATGTGGGATTTGGAAGTTTTACAAGGTCAGTTGGAAGAATATGACTGGCTTCATCTCCATCATGAAGATTTTACAGGACAGTTCGGAAAGTTTTATGCAGGTTTCCGAAATGCTGATTGGTATAAAGAGATAGTTCGAATTGACGAAGAAATGGCAGCTAAACTTGGATTTCGGAAGGTATGGCAACTTAAACATGCTGTTGTAGAAATGATTAGAGAATATGTAAGAAATGGCGGATTCCTATTTGCAATGTGTGCTGCCACAGATACTTATGATATCGCACTTGCTGCAAAAGATGTAGATATTTGTGATGTGCCTTTTGATGGCGATCCAATGGACCGATTAGCAGAACAAAAATTGGATTATGATAGAACCTTTGCTTTCACAAATTTCACACTTGTAAAAAATCCTTATGAATATGAATTCTCAAGTATAGATGCCAGCAACTATGCTCAACTTCGCGGACCAGAAGCAGATTATTTTACACTTTTCCTTTTCTCTGCCAAATATGACCCAGTGCCTACAATGCTTACACAATGCCATGTGAATGTTGTCAATGGCTTTCTTGGGCAAACAACTTCATATCATAAGCAATATATTAAAAAAAGTGTAATTACTTTAGGAGAAGTTGAAGGAGCTAATGAAGTAAAATATTTACATGGTAATTTTGGTAGAGGGACTTTTACATTTTATGGAGGGCATGACCCGGAAGATTACCAGCACAGGATTGGTGACCCTCCTACTCATCTAGAATTATATAAAAATTCACCAGGTTACAGACTGATTCTAAATAATATCCTATTCCCGGCTGCTAAAAAGAAAAAATTGAAAACATAAACTCACCCTAGATTTTCTTGACATATTATGGTTAAATTTTATTTTTGATAAAAGTGAGGTGCTTTATGAAGAACATCAGTTTTACAGTTAGTCTCCCAGAAAAGATGGAAGAAGATTTGAAACTCACCATTAAGAAAGAAAATATATCCAAAAGTGCATTTATTAGAGATGCTCTTAAGCGATATTTGTCAATCAAAAAGTTCCAACAACTTCGTAAGCAAGTACTTCCTTTTGCTGAAGCACAGGGATTGCTAACCGATGAAGATGTATTCAAGACCATTTCATGAAAGTTGTTTTAGATACTAATGTAATAATATCTGCATTTGCCACAAGAGGACTTTCAAAGGATATATTTGAACTTTGTTTACAAGAACATAAAATTATTCTAAGTACATACATATTAGATGAAATTTTTACCAATTTACAGAATAAAATAAAGTTACCCAACAAAGAGATTAATGATATAATTAAATTCTTAAAAAATGAAGTCCAGTTAGTTATTCCTGTGGAGTTACCAGATGATATTTGTAGAGATAAAAAAGATATTCCAATTATTGGCACAGCCCTCGCAGGAAAAGCGGAAGTAATCATAACTGGAGATAGAGATTTATTATTCCTAAACACATTCCGAAAAATTAAGTTCTTATCTCCAAGAAAATTTTGGAATTACTTAAAAAAATAATCTCATCCTCATATAGCTAAAAAAACTGAAAACATAATGTAATTACATCCTTTTCAGGATCCACTTGGATTGTTTAATAATCAAAATTATTTTTTCAAAGATATATTGATCTATAAACGAGATATATTCTTGTGAACAAGAAAACTGAACATTTGATATAGATATTGATTTACTTATAAATTTTAATCTCCGGAATCCACTTGCTTTTTATACAGAAAAAGACGATAAGATTTATATGTTTCAAAATTTTCTGCATTTCTTGCTCCGCTAAAATATTTTCTATTTATCTTCTCAATTCTCTTTCTATATTTCCATTGTAAAAGTCGAGCTAATAATGGGTATTTATTATTTAAATAATCAGTAACTAAAATCCAGATAGGAAGTCCTACATCAGCAAGAAAGTCATTCACAATCGTTAAAGTTGGGGCTGTTTTTTTTGTAATATCAATGTCTTTAATAAGTTTATAAGGATATTGAGAGATTAGGTTGAGAAATGTCAATAATCTATGTCCTCCACCGATAACACATTTACTATCATCCTCTGTTTTGAAAAAGTCACTTATAAGAATATAACCATTTTTATTTAAGAACTTGAGGGAATTTTCCAGAGCTTTTACTAAATTAACATATTGAAAACTCTCACTAAAAAGAACTAAATCATATCGTTTTTCGGTCTGCAGATTTTCGTATTTACATTCAAAAATATGACTTCTATCTCCTAATAGTTCATAAGCGCGCTTTGTAAGCAACGGACTTGGTGAGACGCAATCTACTTGATAATCTTTATTTATCAGCTTTTCAGCAAATTTGCCAACCCCTGCTCCGACATCTAAAATAGCTTTGATTCCATCTGGAATTTGTGAGATAACAAAATCTGAATAATTTTCCTGTGCTCGTGGCATATTCTGAATATTTACTTCAAGATCTTTTGTCCAATATCCGTAGTGAAGATGTTCGGTTTGAAAAAGGTGCTTTCCAACAATCAAGCCAATATCCAGACCAATCTCTTTTGAATCTAATTTCTTTCTCTTTTTCATAAATGTTTCTCCAATTCTATTAACCTATTTTATGAAGTGTTTTATTAATTAACTCAAGTTTCGCACTTAGGAACTCTATTCACTCTGTAACACGGAACTCTGTTCCGTTCCGTTCAGGCTCGATGCCAGACCGAGACTAACTGTATTATGAATCTCTGGTTCATAAT
>JAGMCF010000175.1 GCA_023129415.1 Candidatus Cloacimonadota bacterium | reverse complement strand
TCTTTCTTTCATGTATTCTCCTGTTAATTATTTTGCAAAGAACGAATACTAATATTTTTTATAAATTCATTCATTTTATATTATATCTTACTTCTCTCGTTACCAAACTCCCTCCTCTATTAAATCGCGGATTGGGAATCTAAAATAAGTGAGTAAACAAACATTATTCAGTGTTCATAGATTCACACTTTTGCGAGTTTGTGGGCACGCCTTTTACAGGCAAATCTCAAAATTACTTCTCAGCTTTATACATATAAAACCTATTCTCATTTATTTACTTCTTGCATTTTTATAAGTATCAACCCAATATTTATGCGATCGTAATTCTTTGATATTTACTTTAGTATAATCAATGTAAGTGCCAGGAAATTTAATTAACGGATCATTGCTCCATACTTTCATAAAGTCAAATATACCTCCATCATATTCTTCTAAAATACTCTCAAGTAATGACACACTAATCATCATTGGTTTTCTTTTCTCATTGTAATTAATTTTATGTTTTGAACAATATTCTTTAATATAATTATCAACAGGTTTGCCCGGTGGAATATAAAAGTCTTCAAGAACAACTACAATATAATAGATATTTTCAATATTATTTGGTAAAGATGGATGTTTTAGTACTTTATTAATTAAGTCTTGTTCTTTTTTTAAACATTGTTTAACTCCAACACCAAAACCTTTTAACAATTGTTCTTTAAAAACTTTAGGATCATTCCCTCGTAATTTTATTTTTGGTGTTGTCCCTTTTATTTCAATAAAAATTAATTCGTTATTTTTTACTAAAATATAATCAGGAGATTTTTCACCACCTTTTCTTCCATAAGGAAACTCAGGTATTATAGTATAATCACTTTTGTACCAATTAAGAATTTCATCCACACAATTTTCAAAAACATTTTTCCCAAAATCTTCTCTAAAAGTAATACCAATTATTTCACATAATTGATGATAAAATCCTTCTGTTATTGCACTAAAAAGATATTGTGGTATGGGTATTAGAAATTTGCCATTATGCTTCAATAAAGGGTATTTTGAATATGGGTTATAGTCATAAATCCGAAATTTTCTATCCTTGTTCTTGTTCTTATTATGTAATTTCATAATTTCTTCTCGATCTGTGCTCAAAATATCTAACATTAATTTTACATTAATTCCTTTTAATACAGGAACTTCACTTAAAGATTTAATCACAGAATTTTCATCTAAAGGTATATTCTGATGTGCCGATAGAGCGAATATAGCATACATCAATAAAACATAATCAGTAAAGCTGAATATAAAATGTTCTTTGAATATTTCTTTCATATTTATATGTTCATTACTAAAATTAAAAAGGTAATCATATCTCCGCAAATTTCCATAAGGTAATTTGGGGTTTCCGTGTTGTTGTAATCCCATTCTATGAAATGTCATTACCCATTCCAAATCATCAATAGGCTTATTTTTAGGAGCGACTTCAATATCTTTGTAAATATTTATTATCTGACAGAAAACATTGAAATCATCAAACTTTTTTAATTCGCTTTTCCATTCTCCGTTTACAGTTGATGCTAATGCGATATATTCAATTTCAAATAAATGAGATGATCTGTATAATTCATCAAAGATTTTATCCTGTTGTGGATTATCGAATATTGTTAATGGTTGTAAAGGTGATAGATTATAGGTTAATGTATGTGCAATTTTCCTGCATACTTCCAGTTTGCTTTCTAAGCTAAATTGTTTTAGTTTTTCTTCAAAATCATTTAAACTGCTCATATAATTTTTCATTCCACATTTCCTTGTGTATCTGTTTTTATTAGCCAAACATCAGAGTTTCCTGCACCATATGATTTAGTATATCCTGTTATTATAAAACCAACATCATATGTTTGTTTTACTGAATAACCACGATCAGAATTACTTCCACCAAAGGTTTTACTCCATTCTTCATTACCCATTGCATCTGTCTTAATTAGCCATACATCAGAGTTTAATGCGCCAGATGAATATGTAGAACCTGTTATAAGAAAGCCATTATCATTTGTTTGTGCAACAGAATTACCGTAGTCATAATATCCTCCACTAAAGGTTTTACTCCATTCTTCATTACCCATTGCATCTGTCTTAATTAGCCATACATCAGAGTTTAATGCACCAGATAAGCAAGTATATCCTGTTATTATAAATCCATTATCATTTGTTTGTGCAACAGAATTACCGTAGTCATAATATCCTCCACCAAAGGTTTTATTCCATTCTTCATTGCCAAGTTCATCAGTTTTTATTAACCATACATCACAATCACCTGCTCCGTATGATTCTGTATAACCAGTTATTATAAATCCATTATCATTTGTTTGTCGTACTGAATAACCTTCATCCCAAATACTTCCACCAAAGGTTTTATTCCATTCTTCATTGCCAATAGCATCCGTCTTTATCAACCAGACATCACTATAACCTGCTCCTGCTCCGTATGAATATGTATAACCAGTTATGATAAAACCGTCATCATTTGTCTGAGATACTGAATAACCCTTATCACCATTACTTCCGCCAAAGGTTTTGTTCCATTCTTCATTGCCATTTGCATCAGTCTTTATCAACCATACATCATAATAACCTGCTCCATATGAGTCTGTATAACCTGTTATTATAAAGCCACCATCAAGAGTCTGAGATACTGAATAGCCCTTATCATCATTACTTCCGCCAAAGGTTTTGTTCCATTCTTCATTGCCAAGTGCATCCGCCTTTAATAGCCAAACATCATATTCACCAGCTCCATATGAATTTGTATAACCTGTTATTATAAAACCTCCCTCATTAGTCTGTGAAACTGAACGACCTTTATCATTTGAAATTCCACCAAAGGTTTTTGTGAATGTGTTAAATATTTCTATCTCTGACTTGGAAGAAATGTAATCTTCATAAAATGAATAAACTCTATAATAATTTTTTTTACTTATTTCTATATTTTCGTCTAACCATTCGGTTATGTTTTCATCTATAGTTGCAAATTCAATAATCCAGTTTTCATCTCCTACTTTCTTATCTATTTTAAATCCCTCTTCACCAATGCTATTATCAATCCATGTAAATTGAATTGAAGTGAGAGATAATATTTCATATTGCAGGTTTGATGGTGCAGGAATCGAATTATCTATTTCACCAGTTTCTATAAAGTCAGAAATATTAGTGCCACTATATGCATAAATCCTATATTGAATTGTTTCATTGATTTCAGAATTTTCATCTGTCCATTCTTCTGTGTTTTCTCCAAGAATTGTATAATCTAACTGCCAATTATTTTCTCCAACTTTCTTATCAATTTTAAAACCATCTTCACCATTAGAATTATCTATCCAGTTTAGTTTTATACTGGAAATATTTAATTTCTGATATGTTAAATTTGAGGGAGCTGGAAAATTTATTGAACAATAACTTATTAAAGAATCTGAATAAAATCCTTTATAAAATGCATAAATTTTATAATATACTGTTTCAAACATTTCTTTTGTATTAATATCATCTGTATAAGTAGTATCATTTTCATTATTAGTATGAATTAAAATATAATTACCATCATCAATTTTTCTTTCTATCTTAAAGCCTTGTTCACCATTACTGTTTTCATTCCAAATCAGTGAGAATGTATGAATATTCTCCTGAGTTATTATAAGATTTGTTGGTGCTGGAAATGTATTATCAATTGACCCTGTTCCAATATAAGAGCTATTATTTTCTGCACTATAAGCATAAACTCGATATATAATTGTTTCATTAATTTCAGCATTGTTGTCTATCCATTCTTCTACATTTTCTCCAAGAATTGCATAATCTAACTGCCAATTATTATCACTAACTTTTTTATCTATTTTATAACCTTCCTCTCCATTAGAATTATCTATCCAATTCAATTTTATACTGGAAATTGTTAATTTATGGTATGTTAAATCTGACGGTGCGGGAAAAGTATTATCTATCTCACCTGTCTCAATAGAAGTAGAAATATTATTTCCACAATATGCATAAATCCTATATTGTATTGTTTCATTTATCTCAGCATTTTCATCTGTCCATTCTTCAATATTTTCTCCAACAATTGCATACTCTAACTGCCAGTCATTTTCTCCAACCTTCTTATCTATTTTAAAACCATCCTCGCCATTAGAATTATCCGTCCAATTTAGTTTTATGCTGGAAATTGTTAATTTCTGATATGTTAAATTTGAAGGTTCAGGAAAAAGAATATTACTGTTTGATTCAATCTTTGTAGAATTATATTCTTCATAATATGCATAAACTCTATAATATACAACATTATAACTCTTTCTTACAGAATTATCAATCCATTCAGTCATATTAGAATCAACTATTCCTATTTCATTTATCCATTCTTCATCATCAATTTTTCTATCGATCTTGAAACCCTGTTCAAAAATGATATTGTCTTCCCATTCTAATTTGAAAGTATGTACATTTAATTGTTCAATTTGTAGATTTGTTGGAGCAGATAAAGTATTTAAACTATCTTCGATATAACCCGAATGGTCGTCACCGATAAAAGCACAAATTTTGAAATAGT
>JAGMCF010000174.1 GCA_023129415.1 Candidatus Cloacimonadota bacterium | reverse complement strand
ATTCTACCTTGAGACTCTTTTATAAAGGCTATTTAAATGAATAATTATTCACCCCGTTGGATAGAAAAACTTATCCAACGGGGCAAGAATTTCTACTTTCTAATAAAATTTCAAATATCAAATACCAAATATAAAAGGATTAGTCTTCGGAGATTTTGTTTTGGCATGATTTGACATTTGCCTGCCCGCCGTTTCACTTCGGTAGGTGGGGGCTTTGTCATTTTATTTGACATTAGTCCCGACTTGTCGGGAAGAAATTATTGGCTTTATTATTGATTAATATTTACTGTTTGGTTCTGGGTTATCCAGGTTAGGATATATTAGTATGGAAGAAGATAAAGAGCAGTTACTATATCGCATTTTTAAAGAAGATGCAATCAAAATGGAGATGGATATAGATGATTTTTATCATAAGCGAAGAAAGGGACTTTTGCCATTTCTTAATTCTAAAGGAGAGGTTGAGATAGAATAAAACCTTAAAAAAGATGAAATATTTGACATTTCATACGAGAGGTAGATCCTTCGGATAAAATTATTCAAAAATTATAGGATATAAAACTGCTAAAAGTAAGGAAGAAACCACGAAAAAACGATCTATAATTGTTATTTTTCTTCTCATTTTCTTGATTTGTGTTCATCCGTAAATTCTGAAAACCTTGCGAATGGTCGATCCCGATATATCGGGACGCAATGGTTGGGTGTAATAACTTTAACAAGGAGATATCATGCCCCGAAAACCATCAAATTTGATTTATGGGCTGGATGATAAACCACCGTTATTAACAACAATTCTTTTAGGTTTACAGCATGTTTCAGTTTTCTTTATTGCGATAATTTTCCCTGTTCTTATCATAAGAAAATTGGGAGTAAATATCGATCCGAGAACTGCCAGCGGATTTATCAGCTTTTCTATGATCGCAGGTGGAGTAACTACAATATTACAAGCATTAAAAAAGACTCCTATCGGTTCAGGTTATCTTTGTCCATCTGTTTGTGGTCCTTCCTATTTATCAGCTTCGTTCATTGCTGTACAGAGTGGTGGGCTTCCTCTTTTATTTGGTATGACAGGCTTTGTGGGAATCGTTGAAAGCCTCTTTTCCAGAATAATGCACAAACTCCGTTCCCTTTTTCCTGCAGAAGTAACCGGAACCATAGTAGCGATGGTGGGAATCACAATAATTCCGGTAGCAATGAACAATTTTTTAGGATTAAGTGCATCTGATGTTGTATCAACTAAACCGGAGATCATCGTCGGCATAGGAACACTAAGTATGATGGCTTTATTGAATGTTTTTTCCAAAGGAAAACTCCGGTTGTATAGTGCTCTGATTGGAATGATTTTCGGTTACATTTTATCATTTTATCTAGGAATTATACCTGTATCTTCTTTTCGAAAAATTACAGAAGCTCACATATTTGCAATCCCTCACATAAAAAATATGAGTTGGGCTTTTGATATACATCTTGTAATTCCATTTGTTATTGCGACTTTATGTTCAGCCTTAAAGACTGTAGGAGATTTAACCACCTGCCAGAAAATAAATGATGCGGATTGGAAAAGACCTGAAATGAAATCTATTTCAGGAGGAATATTAGCTGATGGAATTGGTGGGATAATTCCGGGAATTATCGGTGGGTTCGGTCAATCAACATCTTCCACCCATGTTGGGCTCTCTTTGGCAACCGGTGCAACCAGTCGCAAGATAGCATTTTCTATGGGTATCTTTCTGATTGCACTCGGATTTTTACCCAAACTCGCCAACATTTTTCTCATTATGCCCAAACCTGTAATGGGTGCAACTCTCATCTTTGCTGTTAGTTTTATGATTGTTGCTGGTTTTCAAATCATAATATCTAGAATGATGGATTCAAGAAAAATTCTCGTTGTTGGCATTTCTATAATTATGGGACTTAGTGTTGATATGATACCCGGTGCTTATGCAAATGTTCATCCCTGGATAAAGTCTATTTTCAGTTCATCATTATCTTTTGCCGCAATAGTGGCTGTAGTCCTTAATCTTATTTTCAGAATTGGAATTGTAAAACATAAAACTATTGCAATGAAACCCGGGATAGATTCTTCTCAAAAAATATTTGATTTTATGGAAAGACAGGGAAATTTATGGGGAGCTCGGAAGGAGATAATCTATAATGCAATCTCTGTAATGAATGAATTTATGGAATCGATATCTATAACAGAAACAGCTACTTCGGATATTGAAATGGATGTTTCATTTGATGAATTCAACCTTAATATTAATATTGATTATGAGGGTAAACTATTTGAATTTCCTGATCAAAAACCTTCAAAAGATGCTTTGAGAACCAGCGATAAAGCTCTTCAGCAACTTTCAGGTTTTATGATCCGACAATATGTTGATAAAATATCATCTGAACATAAAAATGGACATAGTCATATACTTTTTCATTTCGAACATTAATACGAGTTCTCTTCATCAGCCAATCGGCAGAGATCCTTCGGACAAAAATTTATCTATTAATTTGATTTAGTAAAAGCAATAAATTATGAATACTTTTAAATCTAAAATGTTACTTCTTATACTAGGTATTCTAATAGTAACCACAATAGTTTTTATGTTACTCACACAGAAAGAAGTTGAACAAGCAATGCTTGGGGCAGGTGAAAAATCAGCAAGAAATATGCTTCACTTAGTAATGCTGAATGTTCAAAATGAATACAAAAGCTTACTTTTCCATAAACAATATGCTTTAGAAAGGTATAAACAGCAATTACAAAATGTCGTAGGGATTGTAGCATCTCATATTGATTCACACTATGATATGTATCAAAAAGGCGTTCTATCAAAAGAAGATGCAAAACAGTTGGCACTTGAAAGTGTAGAGAAATTCAGATATGGCTATAAAGACTATTTTTATATTTATAATATGGATCTCTATGCAATCTCCCACCCGGACCCAAATATAAAAGGAAAGGATATGTCAGAATATGTTGATGTTAAAGGAGAATTCATTCTTCAGAATATTAAAAAATTATTAATTAAAAATGGTAAAGGTTTCAATTCTTTCTGGCATATAAGACTTGGAGAAAAAACTCCGGTTGAGAAACTGTCTTATAACTTACTGTATAAAAACCGGAATTGGATAATCGGTTCAGGAGTATATATAGATGATATTGAAGCAGATGCAGAAGAAAAACTTAATGAGATTATTGAAGAATTAAAAGAAACTTTTGGAAAAATTACAATCGGAGAGACAGGTTACTTTTTTATTTTTGATGGAAAGAAATTTATGCACATTCATCCAACTCTTGCTGGCAAAGATGTATCATATTTGAAAGATCCGATTACCGGCTCTGACCATATGCAAGACCTTATCACTGCTTCCAAAAATCCAGATAAGCCTTTTGAATATCTATGGGATAAACCACTAATTTTTGAGAATGAATTTAGATTCTGGAAAGAATCTTATATAGATTATTTTGAGCCTCTGGATTGGTATATTGCATCTTCAGTTTATAAAGATGAAATGAAATTACCGGCAAAAATCATCATTAGAAGACAAATATTATTGGTCTTGATTATCCTTCTAATAAGTATTATTATTGTTTTTATTTTAGTAAAAAAATTTACAAGACCATTAAATAAACTTACTGAACATGCAATACAATTGGCATCAAGCATGTCCGGGCGAAGCGTAGCGAAGACTGATTATTTTTCTACAGATGCAAGTAAAGGACTTATGCAACTTTCTGAAAAGTCCAGAGACGAGATGGGAAAATTAGCAAAAGCATTCATTTATATGGAAAATACTTTGCATAAATATATTAAAAATCTGAAAGAAACAACTTCTGCAAATGAGAAAATTAAAAGTGAACTGCAAATTGCTCGAGATATTCAAATGGAAATGGTTCCCAAAACATTTCCAGCTTTTCCCACGAGAACTGAAATTGATATTTTTGCTTTTATTGAACCGGCAAAAGATGTTGGTGGTGATTTGTATGATTATTTTTTTATCGATGAAGAAAATCTTTGTTTCCTAATTGGAGACGTTTCTGACAAAGGTGTTCCAGCAGCCTTGTTTATGGCAAGAAGTAAAAGTTTATTACAGTCAACAACTACTCTTTTGAAAAAAGATTTTTCGAAAATTACATCCACCGGAGCAATCCTTGATAGAGTAAATGCAGAACTTTATCGTGATAATGAATTATGTATGTTTGTTACAGTTTTTTTGGGTATTCTAAATGTAAAATCTGGTGAATTGAATTATAGTATCTGTGGTCATAATCCTCCATATCTAATTTCTAACATAGGAAATATCTCATCACTTGGAAAAAGTGATGGACCTCCTTTGGGTATTAAAAATGTTAGATATAATTCAAATAAGATTATTATTCAACCTGGAGATTGTCTTTTCCTTTATACAGATGGCGTTACAGAAGCAATGGATAAAGACAATAATGAATTTTCAGAAAAAAGGTTGGAGAAATATTTAGAAAACATTAATGGAGCTTCGCCTGAGGAAATTATTTCAGGAATTATAAAAGAAGTAAAAGACTTTTCTGCAGATGTTCATCAATCTGATGATATAACTGTGCTTGCATTAAAATACTTTGGAGATGATGCAAATGATACAACAAATAGAAATAATAAAATCTATATTTCTTTAAAAAATGATATTAATGAAGTTAGTAGATTGAAACAAAACTTAGAAGAATTTGCAAAGCACAATAATATTGAGGAGAATACATTATTTGATTTGACATTAACTTTAGAAGAGATTTTCATCAATATTATTTTATATGCCTATGAAGATAAAAAAGAACATCAAATCAATATCTGTCTCGGATTGGAGAAGGATATAATACTTATTGAAGTTAAGGATGATGGAAAGCCCTTTAATCCACTTAAAGATACCCGAATTGCTTTTAGCGACCAACATGATGATAAAAAACCCGGTGGAAAAGGTTTTAAGCTTGTGAAAAAACTAATTGATGATATGAAATATTCAAGACAGAAAGACATAAATATTTTAACACTAAAAAAGTTTATAAAACATTGATGAAAAGTTTACATGGAGGAAATTTAAATGAGAATTTCAATTGAGAAAGAAAATGACATTACAATTCTCGGAATAAAAGGAAAACTTGATGCAACAACATCAAAAGATTTTCAGGAAAAATTGCTAAAATTGATAGACGCGGGTGACACACAATTCATTATTGATTGCTCTCAATTAGACTATATAAGCAGTGCTGGTTTAAGAGTATTTTATTTAGTTTCGCGAAAATTGGAAAACACAAATGGAAAAATTGTTTTCTGCTCTCCCAATAAAAATATTATGAGAGTTTTTGAAATTGTTGACCTCTCTTCTGACTTTCCTATCTTAACAACAATTGATGATGCATATAAAGAGTATGCAAAAAAGATAATTACAAATCCTTATGGAGATATGGGATCCTGATTTGTCTGATCAATAGGAAGTTCATAATGAGTATAACAGAAATATTTTTGATAAGCTCCACCGACAGATAGAAAGTGAGAAATGCATGACTCTATCTTTAACAGACTGTTATCGAGATACTTCTTATGGTAAACCCATTCTGGCTTTAAAATCATTCGTGATGTCACCATTTGTTGATGAAAAAGCCATGAATTATTTGATGGATTGTATCAAGGAAGCTAGAAGAAAAGTGTGAATCCGGAAGTAAATTTGGGATAAATTTTATTGGTAGTGAATAGATTATCACTTTTTGTAGTTTATCTTTTCTCGCAAAATAAAAACTTCATAAAGTATTCAACTCTAAAGCAGTTTATCTAGATTTCTTGCAAAGAAAATGGTGCACTCAATATTTTACAACATGAATAAGAGGTTTTTTATTATGAATGGAAAATTATCCGAATATCAGGGAGGATAAAATGAATAAATGCCCAATTTGTGGTTCACCGACCTATCGAAACATTACAGGTTCAATAGGAAGAATGACGGTTGATGAAGTAGATTGTTATCGATGTGGCAGATATATAATTGATCGGTCTGGATCAATGGAATTGGATTATTTAAGGAACTCAAATCAATTCAACAATATTACAATGTCTAAAATCTCAGGTTGGATAAGGGAGAATCAGGATTTAGGTATTGTTGAAATAAACAGAAAAAAATTACAATCCTTGATATCGTTGCCGGAACTTACTGTATTCGAGAAAGCAGACAAAATGTTGCTACATCTTGCGAAACAATTCCCAATTGCCGGATCTTATCTCACATATAAATTCAATGAAATATTTGGAATTTTAGAAAGGATTAAGAAAAAAACTTTCCCAGAAGAAGGTTTGGGAAATAGTAAAGAATTTTATAAAAATATCACGGATTTATTACCCCTCATTTCTATTGGAAGAATTATCGATGGATATGAATTTGAGTTTATCTGGAAACAATATATTATAGCTAAAAATGAATATATTTCACAATATAATTCTATTCCAATGATTACCCCAACTGGATGGGCATATCTTGAAACATTCCGCCATCCGAATCCTGAGAGCAAAAAGGCATTTGTTGCAATGTGGTTTACAGATGAGATGAAAGAGATTTTAGAAAAATATATTCAGCCAGCAGCTTTCGACGCTGGTGAATATAAAGCTGAAACAATTGATGAAAAAGATTTTAATGGAGATGTTAATGACGCCATAATTGGAGAGATAAGAAACAGCAAATTCGTTATTGCTGACTTTACGGGCAATCGTGGTGGGGTGTATTATGAAGCCGGTTTTGCAAAAGGATTTAATATTCCTGTTATATTTACTTGTAATGAAGAGTGGTGGGATAAAGAAGTAGAAAGAAAAGTCAAAGCAAAGTTAAATAACGGAGAAATTGAATCTGTTAAAATTACTGAGAAAAGAAAAGTACACTTTGATCTGAATCATCAAAGTTTTATTTTATGGAAAGATGGAAAGGATTTATATGACAAATTAGTTAAGCGTATTAAATCATTACCTTTAACTTGATAAGGAGGAATCATGGCACAGGACAAAAAGGAAATCTTCAAACAACTTTCCTGTTTGTGGGAGGACAATACTATAGATGTCCTGGAAACAAATAATTATAAGTACGTAATACTAAGCGATCTGCATTTCGGGGACGGCGGGCCTGCAGACGATTTTCGGCACAATGTCGAAACCTTGAAACGTATGCTTTCCCATTATCTTGAAAACGATTTTCGGATTATTTTGCTCGGAGATATTGAAGAATTATGGCAATTCGATCTTGATATGATCAAGAAACAATATGATGAAAAAATCTACAGTTTGCTCAGGAAATTCGAAACAGATCGTGTAATACGAGTGTTCGGCAATCATGATAGAGAATGGGAATCACCACATGACCCGGTAATGAGTAATCCTGAAATCACAAAAGGAGCACCCGAAGCACTGAAAATGAGTGATAAAAATAACGACCCATTCATCCTTCTCGTGCATGGTCACCAAGGAAATATCGAATCCGATAAAAATAGCTGGTCCAGCAAATTCTTTGTGAGACTTTATAAAGTTGTCGAGCCATGCCTAAAACGCCTGAACATAGGCACACACCCGCCCGCGATAAAATCGCAGGTTACAAAAGATTACGAGCAGATAATGTATGCATGGGCAAAAAAGAATCAGGTAATTCTTATTTGCGGGCACTCTCATCGAGCGATATTTGCATCCACTTCCTATGCAAGGAGACTGGAAAACGAAATTGAAATCCTGCGTAAAGAAAACCGAGACCACCAAGACGATCCTAAGCTGGTTTCTGAAAATAAGAAAAAGATCAAAGAATTAAATAAGGATCTGCGCGAAGAGAGGAAGAAAAACCGAGATATCGATCCTGCTGATCCCGGAAGTAAACCCTTGCCATGCTATTTCAATACCGGATGCGGACTTTTCACGACAGGCATAACCTGTCTTGAAATAGAAAATGATGAGATCAGATTGGTAAAATGGCATAAGGGAAAGAAAGTGAGACCTTTCTATGAAATCTATGAAAGTGGTGAATTGAGTGAATTCTTAAGACAGACGAATTGCACATAAATTTGACAAAAATATATCATTATAAATCGTATCAAATAAGTGTTAATTTACACTGAATTTTAAAAAAATTGGAAGAATGTATGAAAATCATGAAAAAATTACTTATGTGTCTAATGGTAATGTGCTTTTCTACTCATCTATTCAGTTTGGATTATATTGAGAGTTCCAATGGGTTGAATATTCCACAATTAGAAGGTGGAAGAACTGAATTAGAATTTGCAGATATTGATAATGATGGGAATATAGACATTTTATCTATAGGAGACCACGGTTCACCTTATATTGGTACTAGTGAGCATGGAATTATGGTTTGGTTTGGAGATGGGAGTGGTAATTGGAGTGTATTTCAGAATGGGAATTTTGGGTATGGAGGAATTGCAATAGGAGATGTCAATAATGATGGTTTGCTGGATGTTGGCTATGCAATGCATCATCCTTATTCAAGTAGTGATTTTGGTGACCAATATATTGAAGTTGTATTGGGTGATGGAACGGGAATGAATTGGACACCTTGGGATGATGGATTAGCCCCAGGCACAGGTTGGTGGGGAATGTTTTGTACGGACTTTGCAGATATTGATAATGATGGTTATCTGGATATTGGAAGTAACTCCTTTGGTTGCTGTGATGGAATCCATATTTATCTTAATCAAGCTGATGGAAGTTGGGTCCAAAGTTTCGGATTTTCTGGTGGTAACTCTCAAGAAGATTTTGTTTTTGGTGATATTAACACAGACGGGTATGTAGATTTTACCGTAGGGCATCAATATGGCACAGTTTATTTTGGTGATGGCACAGGAAATTTTGTTCTTAACGATGGGAATTTACCTTCTGCTGGTAATATGGGCCGAAATGGAACTTCTTTAGGTGATATTGATAATGATGGTGGGAAAGACCTATCCTATATCAATAGTAATGGAGGTATAGAGATATGGAGCTGGGATGAAACAGAAGGCATTTGGATTGATTTCTCTGGAACTCTGCCTGCTTCCGGTGATTATGATGTAACCCAATTATATGATATGAATGCAGATGGATATATGGATGTAATTGCTCTTGGAAGTGGACTTTTAACTATATGGCTCGGCGATGGCAATGGAAACTGGATTCAAGATGCTCAATTTAATCCTACAACTCTTCCTCATGATTGCGAAGCTCTTAGAGTAGGTGGGGATATAGACCATAATGGCTTTCCAGATATAGTATTTGTGACTGATGAAGGTTCATGGCCCAGTTCATATAATCATTTGCATTGTTTCAAAGAGACATCAGTAGCAGAAAGTCTAATAATTACCCCGATGTTTCCAAGAGGGAATGAGCATTTTATCAGATTTTCTACTCAATTTGTTGATTGGGTTTCTGGTGTGCCTGATGGTGAGTTATCATATGTCAAACTCGAGTATTCAAGATTTGGAAATAATGGACCCTGGGCAACAATTTCAGATAGTTTACCTAATAATGGTCGTTTTCAATGGACAGTTCCAAGAATCAGTTCGTTAAATTGTTATATCCGCTATACAGCTTGGACAGCAAGTGACACAGTAACTGCAGTTACTCCTTCTGCCTTCAGTATTTCTGGTGAGCCCGTTGAGGTTGATAATCTCAACATTTCAAATAATAAAATCTTTTTACAAAATTATCCCAATCCATTTAGCCAGCAGACTATAATTAAATTTTCTATTCCTCAAGATTGCTTTGTAGAGCTGAAAATCTATGATATTAAAGGGAAATTAGTACTAACATTAGTAAATAAAAGTTTTAAAGCAGGATTTCATAATATTCTCTGGAATGGTAGGGATAGTAATAATAAAATTATTCCCAGTGGTATATATCTTTATCAGATTAATACAGAATATTATTCTATAACTGACAAGATGTTATTATTAATTGATTAATTAAATCATCTTCATTCACACAATATATAATGTGACAAAGCTTATAATTTGAAATACAATTATGAGTCCATTTTAAAAAGCTCTTTCCCGCGAAAAACACGAAAAAGAAATGTGGATGTTATTGAATTCACATAAATTATTTTTGCGTTTTTCGCGTTTTTAGCGGTCTTTTTTGTGAACTCAATCATTATAATATTAAAAATATTTTGACTATATTATTGTTCATAAATATTTATGAACTTTAAGGATTTCATAACTGAGTAAATCTTTAAAAGAAATTGAGGTAAAATATGATTGAAATAATAATTCCATTGGTTATTGGTCTAATTGTCGGGATTATCATAACAGTTTTAATTTTGCGAGGAAAGTCCTCGCTACAAAGGCAATTAATAAATGATCTAAAGAAAGAACACTCTACAAAACAGGAAGAGATTGATATATTAAGAAGTGCAAAAACAGTAGCAGAAACCAAATTTCAAGAAGCACAAAAAAATATTGAAGAGCAAAAACAATTACTAAAAAAGGCAACAGAACAGTTAACAGATACTTTCAGTGCTCTTTCTGCAAATGCATTAAAAAGCAATAGTGAAGAATTTTTAAAACTGGCAAAACAGAACTTAGAAACGATATTAGAAAAGACAAAAAGCGAGTTTGGAAAAGAAGCAATTGCTGGAACTTTAGAACCTTTGAAAGAGACCTTACAAAGATATGATAAAGAAATTAAGGAAATGGAAGGTGCCAGGCAAAAGGCATATGGCGGTTTGCAGGAGCAATTAAGTAATCTTGTAGTAACTCACGAAAAGTTGAAAAGTGAAACCTCTGCCCTTGTAAATGCTTTAAAGAGACCACATGTTCGCGGAAGGTGGGGAGAAATAACCTTGAAAAGAGTTGTGGAGTTAGTGGGTATGTCTGAGCATTGTGATTTCACTGAACAAATCAGTATAGATACTGAGGAAGGGCGTCTGCGACCTGACTTGATTGTGAATCTTCCCGGGAAACGTTCAATTGTTATTGATGCAAAGGCACCATTAAAATTCTTCTTAGATGCTAATGAAGCCAAAACAGATGAAGAACGAGAATCAGCAATGTTATCACATGCAAAAGCAGTGCGCGACCATATGAATGCATTAGCAAAAAAGGATTATTGGAGGCAGTTTGAACAAAGTCCTGATTTTGTTGTGTTATTCCTTCCCGGTGATTCATTCTTTAGTGCTGCTCTTGAACTTGATAGGAGTTTAATTGAAGATGGAATAAATAGTAAGATTATAATTGCAACACCAACAACTCTTATAGCACTTTTGAGAACAGTAGCATTTTCCTGGCAACAGCAACAGGTTGCTGAAAATGCAAAATTAATTGCAGAAGTTGGTGCAGAATTGTATGATAGAGTATGCACCTTTCAGGAGCATCTTGGAAAAATCGGGAGCAATTTGGATTCAGCAGTTAATACTTATAATAAAGCGGTTGGTTCTTTCTCGAGCAGAGTAGTTCCCGGAGCAAAGAAATTACAAGAACTGGGTGTAAAACAGACAAAGAAAGAAGTTACTGAAATAGAACCGATTGAGACAACGATTAGAGAATTGCCTGGGGAATAAAAAAAATAATTCTTAATTCCAAAGCACTCCCAAATTGTCCCCGATTAGATCGGGGTTAGGGATGGGAACAGAAGAAAGGTTTTAAACATGAAAAAGCAAAAGAAAAGTGAAAAGCAAGAAATTATGTCACCTAAGGATGATCCTTATTTAATGCGAATAAACAAGGGCGAAAAGTTGTATAAATTCTTTTTCTTTCGTCCAATTGCAGGACAAGATAGGCATTTTGAATATCGGATTTTAACAAAAGAGAAAACCAATGGAATGATAGAGATGGTTAGTTATAATTTCAAAATAGTAAATGGTATTCCACAGAAAAGCTCAATTATGAAAGCTCCTGAAGTTCCAAAAGAAAAATTAGAGGAGATTATTCAAAATATGAAGGAAAAGACAAATACTGCTCCAGATGAGTTCGAAGAACTGGACCTATCCAGATTTAAAACAATAGATGAACAACTCAAATTTCTAAAAAATCAGGATAGAGTGGATACGATGTATATTATGTAGATAATGGTAATCAATTAAGCATCTTAGTATATAGAAAAAAACTATTTTTTTGTAAGATTGAAATATGCACAACTGGAAAAACTACATCCCATCCTCTCTCGCAGGTTTGCTGACACTTACACAATTTATATTACTCTTTTTCATAAGCAAAACATATATACCCTCTCTCAGGTATGTGGGATATGCAATATGGGCACTGTCTGCATATTTTGGCTGGGCACCTATGGTCATTTTTAAAAAGAAGGGTGGTGTTACAAAAGGACGAAGCTATCTTCATACCACAAAACTTGTAGATACAGGAGTTTATGCAATTGTCAGGCATTCGCAATATGTGGCATTACCATTATTAAATATCGCATTTATTCTTGTTGGTCAGAACTTGATTATTGCAATTTTAGGTATTGTTGCAATTCCTCTTATGTTAATCGATATACAAAAGGCAGATAAAACTTGTCTGAAAAAATTTGGTGAAATATATAATGACTATATGAAAAGAGTACCAAGGATAAATTTTGTTTTAGGAATTATTCGGGTGCTAAGTAAAAAAGATAATGTCAGAACTTAAATCATTCCGGGATGATTCAAGTTATAAAAGGAGCAAACAAAATATGAATAATAGATATGAACACACGCAAGTTGGCTATTTGATGTTAGTTATTTTATGTATTGTGCTGGCATTTATGATTTTCTTTATGTCCTTTTATGGATTTAACTTAATTGGTTTTATTGCTGTTTTGGTAATTGTTTTAGTATTGTGGATGTTTACTAAATTAACTGTTGAGATAAATGGTGAATTTCTCAAAATTAAATTTGGTGCTGGGATTATTCGTAAAAAATTTCCAATAAACGAAATTAATTCATATAGGGAAGTAAAAAATCGCTGGTATTATGGTTGGGGAATCAGAATTATACCACATGGCATACTTTATAATGTATCAGGATTTCTCGCAGTTGAGATTGAAATGAAAAGTGGCAAAAAATACCGTATCGGCACAGATGAACCAGAAAAACTTGTTCAGGCTATTCAGGAATCTATCGTAAAATAAAAGAAGAAGATGAAACATTTTTTATGAATATCATTAAGAATAAAAATTAGGTTGTTTCTAACCTAAAGTTGAAGTAACCAATTATCCTTTGAAAGATAACTGAATAATGCCAAACCTCCAGAGCTCTTTTCTTCAATGGAAAGTTCAAATGCTGGGGATACGAAATTCCACGAGAAGGATTAAGAAAAGAGATTGATAAAGTTTTAAATGAGATATCTTAGGAGTGAAGTTTTATGAATTGGAAAGAATATATTTCACAGGATACTTTAGATTGGCTACTTGAGGAAAGTAATCCTTCAGTGCGATATTTCACCCTGACTAATATTTTGGATAGGCAAGAAACGGATATAGATATCATTGAAGCGAAAAAACAAGTGAATGAAAAAGACCCAGTCAAGAAGATATTCTCTCACCAAAACCCTGATGGTAGTTTTTTAACTGATACTATGATAAAGAAATATGGTAAAGTAAGAGCAAAAAGTGGCTATCTGCCAAAATACAAAGCAACAATCTGGCAAGCGATTTTTCTGGCTCAATTAGGTGCTGATAAAAATGATGAAAGACTGAAGAAATTATGTAAGTATATTCTTGATAATAATTACTCTGAAAAATATAAAACTATTGGTAGTTATATGCAAATGAAAGGTAGTATTCTATTTTTTATTATGCCTTGCTATATTGCTAATATGGTTTGGGTTCTGTCCAAATTTGGTTTTTACAAAGACCAACGGATACAAAACTCAATCAAATGGATTTTAACCTATCAGCGATTTGATGATGGAGATTTTAATACCCCTAATGAATGGCCTTATAGAGGGAAAAAGGATAGATGTTTTGGCAAACACTCCTGCTATGTCGGATGCACACAGGCATTAAAAGCAATGACAGTTGTTCCAAAAGATAAAAGAAATGAAGAAGTTGATAAGTTTATTACAAAAGGTATTAAGTTTATTCTCCTACATAAAGTTTATAAAAAGAGTAGAACCAAAAACGAACTAATACGAAAGGAATATGAATTATTGAGATTCCCATTTGC
>JAGMCF010000173.1 GCA_023129415.1 Candidatus Cloacimonadota bacterium | reverse complement strand
CGTTCTTTTAATCTCGGTATTGAGTTATCTTTGCCCATTACAGTTAACTCCTTATCATCACTGACCCGGCAGATTGGATTATACTTAGCTATCCATTTGTAAATGGTCATCTTGCCTCCTATTCCATAAATCTGCATTGCTCGCCAAGGACTGTAAATACCATCCTGAATATCTGAAATTACTTTCCGCTTAAACGCTTCACTATAACGCTTGCTCTTCTTACTTGAATCCTGATGATACTTTCTTTGCATCTTGCCCTCCAATAAGTGTCAACTTATTTCAGGACAAGACAGACTCCCAATTCCCCTTCTTCCCGATTTCATCGGGAGGGTTATCCGCCAAAGGCGGATCTGCCTCTGGCAGAGGGGTTGAGTTTAAGAAATTAATTATTAAATTTTTCTTTAGCATTTTTTTAAATTATTCTATTTTGCAGATCTCATATTAAATCTAATTTAGGAGATGTTCCAGAATGTATTAACTGACCTGCAATATGATTACCAATTCTGTTATTCGGCAATGCATTAACTACATCAATGATCCGAGTAGAAAAATTAATAAGATGTTCTTCAAGATCATAGATATGCTTTTCTTTTTGATTTTTCGTAATTCTTAATTCCTTGTTCATTATTTAATATTCATTTTGTTTTTTAATAGGTTTGAAGCAATTTCTACAGCGAGCTTCGTAAATATCTTTTGCACCGAGCAAAATTTCTTTATCACTATTTACCAATCGTTGTGTTCGGTTTGCAGGATTTCCACATTTTATACAGATTGCAAGTGTTTTTGTAATGTATTCAGCAGTTGCTAATAACTCTGGTAATGGCTGAAAAGGTCTGCCCAGATAATCCTGGTCTAATCCAGCAACAATGACTCTTTTGCCTTCATTGGCCAACTTGTCGCAAACACGCACTAATTTTTCATCAAAAAATTGGGCTTCATCTATTCCAACAACTTCAGTATCTGAATGAACACTCTTGTATAATTCTTCAGAATTTGCAACTGATTCAGATGTCATCTTAGACTTATTATGGGAAACAATGTATTCTTTACTATAACGGTCATCAATGATTGGTTTAAAAATCTGGAGTTTCTGTTTAGCAATTTCTGCTCTGCGTAGTCGTCGTATCAACTCTTCGGTTTTTCCACTAAACATGCTTCCACATATTACTTCTATCCAGCCAGTTTTTCTTCTTACAATATTCATTTCTTTTCCAATTTTAACTTAAATTTAATTAGTAATTTTTTATGTCAAATTTTATAATTTTTCCTTGAAAATTAAATAATTGCAATTAATAAGAAGAGGTTAATTTATCAAATTCTAAATATCATAATTATTTTTTCATAATATGTTTTAGTTTAAAATAAAAATGCAACAAAATTTAGAAATTTTTTGACAAACAAAATTGAAAATAAAATCTTTTACAAAAATAATAAGTGGGTGGTTAGCTCAGTTGGTTAGAGTACTACGTTGACATCGTAGGGGTCACCGGTTCAAATCCAGTACCACCCACCATTTTTTACAATAGATCAAAAGAGTTTTTATGCTATAAATTTATACGGATAATGTTAAGTAAAAAAACTAATGTTACAATCTATTGATAATCCATTATTCTAGGGCATAATGAGGAAATATTTTCTCTTTGTCCACTGTGGTTAAAACTTTTTGGAGGATATAAATGGAATTAACTGAAAATGCTCTTGCTGTTTTAAAAAAGAGATATTTTAAGAAAGATACAAAAGGTAATATTATTGAAGATGCATCCCAGATGTTAAAAAGGGTAAGTAAAAATATTGCAGGGGGTGATAAAGAAAAGGAAAAAATTTTTTATGACTTAATGGATAAGAAATATTTTTTACCAAATTCTCCAACATTAATGAATGCTGGAAATGACCTTCAGCAACTTTCTGCTTGTTTTGTCTTGCCGATTCAAGATAGTATGGAAAGCATCTTTTCTGCAGTAAAGAATGCAGCTTTAATCCATAAGTCAGGAGGTGGGACAGGATTTAGCTTTTCAAAATTACGCGAAAAAAATTCTCCTGTTAGAACTACAAGCGGTGTTTCAAGCGGTCCAATTACATTTATGAAAGTTTTCAATTCAGCAACAGATGCGGTGAAACAAGGGGGGTGCTTGATCCCAGAAACATTAGTAAATACAGCTAATGGAACCTTATATCTCAGTGAAATATGTGATTGTAATAATGGAGGCTGGAAAAAGCATCATCTGGAAGTCGGTACTGATAACGGTTTCAAAAAATCAAAAGAATCTTACAATAATGGAATAGAAAAAACATTAAAGATAAAAACCAATAATGGGTTTGAATTATGTGGTACTCCAAATCATAAAGTAAAAGTCTTTGACAACCCCCGCGGACGCGGGGGTGGTTTGATATGGAAAAAGTTTGAAGAGTTAAAAAAGGACGATAAACTTTACATTAAATTAGGTCAACATTATGGTCAAAAGGTTAAGTTAGAAACTGATATACCGATTGAGCATCCAAATCAAAAAGATTGCAAACTGCCAGATGTACTAACATCTGAGATTGCATTTTGGCTTGGATATTTGTTTGGTGATGGTTTTGTGGCAACTAGTAAAAAAGATTATCGTGTTGGAATGTCAGTGAATAATGATTCTTATCTGATTAAAGAAATAGAGAAAATCACACGAGAATTATTTAATGTTCCAATGACAAAATATCACAAAGAAGAAGATAATTCCACAACTTTTGTCATCAATAATAAGAAATTAAAATTGTTTTTAATCAAAAACAGCTTTGATAAAAAGGGGAGTAGTCAGTGTTCTATTCCTATAAAAATTCGGCAATCATCACAAGATATTGTTGGGGCTTTTTTGAGAGGGCTTTTTGAGGCAGATGGTTCAATAGTTCACGCTTATCCAGCATTATACACTACTTCTGAAAAAATGGCAAAAGAGGTTGGAGTGTTATTGCGCGGATTAGGTATACCAAATAAAATATCTATTAAAAATAATAGAACAAAAAGCTTTGGTAATAAATCAGTATTTTTGATTCTTGTATCATCTTTTATTGGACTGAAACGATATATAGAAAAAATAGGATGGAATGAAAAGTCTAGATTCGCTAAATTGAACCTTGACAAAATTGACCTCAAGAAAGAGAAGAATTTCCCCTTGCAAAATTATAGAGAAATAATAGATGAAGTTTTGGAAGGAATTACAAAACAACAAACTCAGCATAGACCAAGAGGTAAAGGAAAGCACTTTACTGCAAGTTCACCACAATTAAGAAGATCATTACTCAGATATTTACGGAAAGATAGGAAGTTTTCTGTGTCATCATATTTTTATTATTATAATAAGTACGAAGATTTCCGTAAGTATGCACCAAAATTAGATTTTTTTGATTATTCTGATGAAGTAGTTGATATATATGAATCTGGAGCACAACTAACAGTAGATCTGGCAGTTGAAGATAATCATACATATCTTGCAAATGGTTTTGTAACACATAATACGCGTCGTGGTGCAAATATGGCTATCCTGAATGTTGACCATCCAGACATTTTAGACTTTATCCGCGCAAAAGAAGATACAACAGAACTTAATAATTTCAACATTAGTGTGGGAGTTACAGAACAATTTATGAATGCTGTCCAACAAGATGCTAAGTATGAATTAATATCACCATATTCAAAAAAATTAGTCAAAGAAATTAATGCTCGTGATGTTTTTAGTCTTATTGTTTATATGGCATATAAAAATGGAGAGCCAGGAATAGTTTTTCTTGATAGATTAGATAGATTTAACCCGACTCCAGCTATCGGTAAAATAGAAGCCACTAATCCTTGTGTGACCGGGGATACATTGGTCCTCACTGAAAATGGATATCAACGGATTGAAAATTTAGTAGGGAAGAATACAAAAATTTTTGTTGATTTAATAACTGAAAATAAAAACTGTATTAAACTCGCTAAACCAGCAGAAATTTTTTTTACTGCCGAGAAAGAAGTTATTGAATTAAAAACAAAAAAAGGTTTGAGTATTAAGGTTACACCTGACCATAAAATTTTTACAGATTCAGGATGGAAATCAGCAGCTCAAATATCAAAGGAAAATAAAATTTTTGCTTACAATGGTAATATTGATTTTAATGAGAATAAAAGTGATGTAGAACTGGGCGAGATTCTTGGTTGGCTTGTTGGTGATGGTTGGCTTTCTGAAGGTAAGAATTGTCGTGTGGGCTTTACATTTGGCAGTTCAGATAGAGAAATAATGGAATATCTAACATCAAAAATCAATAAACTTTATCATCTCAATTCAGAAATTAAACCTCCAAAACGAGATGGAAATGTCTATCACCTTTCCTATCATAGTCCAGAATTTGTGAAAACATTTAAAAAGTTTGGTGTTAAGTCATGCAAAGCAGATAAGAAAGAAGTTCCCTCATTGGTTCTATTTGGAAATATGTCTTATGCAAAAGGATTTATAAAGGGAATTTTTAGTTCAGATGGTTATGTAAATTTTGTAGAAGATAAATCGGCTGAGATTCGTTTAACTTCAAAATCCAGAACATTATTGGAACAAACACAATTACTTCTTCTTAAATTCAATATTTTATCCAAAATTTATAATAGAAGCCGTCCTGCAAAAGAAACTTTTTCATACACCACTATCTCAGGTAGGGTCAGAATATACAAAACCGATGGAATTCTGTATGAATTAGTCATTAGTAAGAAATCTGTTCCAAAGTATTTAGGTCAGATTGGTTTTCTGTGTAGCAAAAATAATGAAAAAATAAAACTTCTTAAATCAAAAAATTACTATTCAGAAGACTTTTCAGATAAGATAATATCAATAGAAAAATTTGGTATGGAAAAGGTTTATGATATTAGAAATATAGAAACACATTCTTTTATTGCAAATGGACTTGTGGTTCACAATTGCGGCGAGCAACCACTTCTACCAAATGAAGCATGCAATCTTGGTTCTATTAATCTATCTCTAATGGTTAAGAATGGTGAAATTGATTGGGATTTACTTAAACAAACTGTTTATGATTCCACAATTTTTCTTGATAATGTGATTGAGAGGTCAGCATTTCCGCTCCCAGAGATTGGAAAGATGGCAAAAGCAAATCGTAAAATCGGTCTTGGAGTTATGGGCTGGGCTGATATGCTCGTTCAACTTGGTGTGTCATATAATTCAGAACAAGCATTGGATATTGCGAAAGAGATAATGGAATTTATTGATTATCATTCCAAACTGCAATCAATGAAACTTGCCCAGGAAAAAGGTTCTTTCCCAAATTTCAAAGATAGTATATATGCAAGAGGGAAGCTGAACCGAAGAAGTACTAAGCTTGATTGGGATAAATTAAAGCAAGATATAAAAAGTAATGGAATACGAAATGCAACCACTACTACTATTGCACCAACTGGCACTATTAGTATGATTGCAGATACATCAAGTGGTATTGAACCTCTTTTCTCTTTGGTGTATATGAAAAATGTAATGGATGGAGAGAAACTGGTTTATGTAAACAAATATTTTGAAAAGATTGCCAAAGACCAGAATTTTTATTCTAAAAGATTAATGGAAAAAATCTCCGAAAAGGGTGCTCTAAAAAATATTAAAAAAGTGCCAGATTCAATAAAAAAAGTGTTTGTCACAGCCCATGACATTTCTCCAGATTGGCACATTAAGATGCAAGCTGTATTCCAAAAATATGTTGATAATGCAGTATCAAAAACAATTAATTTCCCACATGATGCAGAAAAGGATGATATTCATGCAGCTTATGAATTAGCATTTCAATTGGGCTGTAAAGGTCTTACTGTTTATCGTGATGGGAGTCGTGAAGAGCAAGTTCTAAATATTGGCAAAAGGATGAGAGAGCAGGAAAAAACCAGGATTGCTCCTCGTCAGCGTCCTGACTCTACTATTGGTGTTACAAAAAAAATCAATACAGGTTGTGGGCATTTATATGTTACTATTAACACTGATGAGAGGGGAGTTTGTGAAATATTTACCCAGATGGGAAAAGTGGGTGGTTGTGCTTCTGCTCAATTAGAAGCTATTGCAAGATTGATCTCTCTTGCACTCCGTTCAAATATTAAAGTTGAATCAATTGCAAAACAAATTCGTGCTATTCGCTGTCCATCCCCAATGTGGAGTAAAGGTAAGATGATTTTATCCTGTGCAGATGGTATTGCAAATGCTTTGGAAGAATTTATTGCAAAGGATGGTAATGGTTTGAAAAACATGCTTACTTACTCAGAACCAAGCAATAGTCAAACTGAAAGCTCAAATCCTCCAGCTGGCGGATTAGGTGCAACCTGCCCTGAATGTGGAGCGTCTGTCGAATTCAAGGAGGGTTGCAAAACCTGTCCTTTCTGTGGGTGGTCAAAGTGTAGTTAATTAACTAGTAAATTGGTTAATTAGTGAACTGGTTTACCCTACTTGTAGAACGACCTTTCCGTCTGGGCGCCGAGACCGACCAAGGTCGTTAATTTAAATAGACTCTAAATATGCATTAAGAAAACGAGTTCACCCCTGTCCCGATTATATCGGGACGGAGAACGAGCTATGAACCTCGTTCTACATTTACTAATTAGGAACCGCCCCAATCGGGTAGGTTTGGGTTCATCCCGAACCAAATCTAACACAACAAAATCAAGTCGTAAGGAACAACGACCCGATTCAAACCAAAGAAAGGAGAATACTATGTTTAAAAAGTTGTTTTTCATTATTTCTTTGCTTATAGGCTTTCTGTTTTCAGAAAGTTTTGCAATTGAACCTCATTTTATGAAAGACCCGGCAATCTCCCCTGATGGAAAAGTAGTTTGTTTTTCTTATATGTCTGACCTGTGGATTGTTCAATTTGAAGGAGGGGAAGCAAAAAGGATAACTGTTTCAAAAGGTGATGATTTAAATCCTGTTTTTTCACCAGATGGGAAAAAGATTGCTTTTAATTCAAATAGAGATGGTCAAACAAATATTTATATCATTCCATCTGAAGGTGGAGAAGCAAAGTGTATTTCTAAAGAAGGATTAAGAGTATGCGATTGGTATAAAAATGGAAAAAAATTACTTGCAACAGGTTATGAAGTTGGAATGGGAACAAATATTTTTTCTGTTCCGCTTGATGGAAAAAGGTCAACAGAAATTACAGAAATTGGTGACTTTTATTCCAAGTTATCACCTGATAACAAAAAAATAATATTCAATCGTAGAGGTATGCCATATCGTGAAGCATATCATGGTAGTATCAATGGTGAGTTGTGGGAATATGATATTAAAGATAAGAAATATACGAGATTAACACATACTGATTATACAGAACGATATCCAGTCTATTCTTATATTAATGATAGAATCTATTTTGCTGCAACAAAAGGAAGAATTTTTCAACTTTATTGTGTTGAGAATTACGATTTTGAAAATAAAAAACAACTTTCAAATTTTAAAATCTGGTCTGTTCGAGATATTAGCATTGCTCGGGAAAATGACAGAATTGTATTCGAAAGATTTGATGAAATTTGGAAATACAGTCCAGAAAAAGGTAAGGTTGAAAAATTAGATATTGAAATCAAACAAGATTTTCTTGAAAGTTTTGAGGAGAAAGAAGATGTGTATAATTCATCAAATAACTTTGCTGTCTCTCCAGATGGAAAATTGGTTTTATTCTCACATAAATTTGACCTCTTTGCAGTTCCAGAAAAAGGCGATGAAGTTAAACAAATCACCTTTGACCAGGAGGGTATAGATGACATTGTTATTATGTCTGATAATCAGACAATATTTTTCACAAGTTTTATAAAAGGAAAAACTGAACTTATCAAAGTGAATATTAAGGATATTGATAAGATCGAAAAAATAAAATGGCTTAAAAATAAATATATCGAAGAGATTCAATTTGGGAATGATGAGAATTTAATAGTTAATTATTCAGATGACGATTCAAGATATAAATTGGCAAGCATAAACTATAAAACTGGAAAGGTGAAAGAATTAATTACTGACCAGGTAGTTCGGTCAAATTTTGCATGGAGTAAAGACGATAGATATGGACTTTATTTTGCTATTAGAGAAGGGTGTTGGGATAGGGATCTTTATCTTTATGATTTCGAAACCGGCGAAAAGATACTTTTGATCCCTCATCATGGCTGGATGGATGATGTTTTCTGGGGCAAGAAAGGTGAATTTGTATTTTTTGATCAGTACTGGAAAATTTGTCGGTTAGAGCTTCAATCAAAAGAAGATTTCTGGGATGAAGAAGATTATTGGAAACCAATTCTCGCTCCGGAAGATGAGCAAGAAAAGGAAGAGGATGAGGAAGTAAAAGACAAAGATGAAAAAAAGGAAGATGAAGAAAAAGAAGAAGAGGTCACTCCTATAAAAATTGATTTTAAAGATATTGATAAAAGAGTTTTTGACCTGGTTTCCCGTCCTGGCTATAATCGAATTGTTGCTACTATTACAGACAGCATGATTTACTATTTATACGAATTTTACGAAGCATCTCCTTCTGGTTGGAAAAGCGAATATTCTATGAGAAAAGTGGATTACAAAGGTAAAAAAGATGAAGAATTCTATACATTTTCTGATGAACCAGATGATTTAATATATAATGAAGAAAATAAGAGTTTCTATTTCATCTCAAATGGAACTTTAAAAAAATTATCAATGGATAAAGAGACCGAGATTGTCAAAAATAAGTTTAAATATAAATATGATAAGCTTAAATTGAACAAATCAATATTTGAGCAAGCATGGACAACTTTTGGTAGAAAATTTTATGACCCGGATATGCATGGACAGGATTGGGATGAACTTTTTGAGAGATTTTATCCATATATGGATTATGCTTATACACCTGAAATGATGGATGATATTATATCAGAAATGATCGGTGAACTTGATGCTTCCCATACAGGTTTTTATCCAAGAAGAGAAGAGGATGTAAAGCAATATGATAAAGCTTTTGGTGGCTTTACTCTTGATTATTTTGATATTCCGAAAAAGGGAATTAAGTTCAAAAAGATATTTAGAAAATCAAAATTAAATATGCCTTATGAAATTAAAGCAGGTGATATTTTGCTTTCTGTTGATGGTGTTGAAATAACTCCCGAAACTTCTGTTCATTCTCTATTTTTGAATAAAATTGATGATAAAATAAAATTAGAGATCCAAACCCAAGATAGTGTGAAAACTGTTGAAATTAAAGGGCTTTCCAGGTGGGAGAATTATAAGCAATATTATGATACATGGGTTGATGAAAGAAGGGAAATAGTTGATAAATTGACAGATGGTGAAATCGGATATGCCCATATTCGCTCAATGGGTTATACAAGTTATAATAAATTTGTTCAGGATATTTTTGCAAGAAATTATGACAAAAAAGCGCTGATTATTGATATTCGTAATAACCCCGGTGGCTGGATACACGATTTATTGGTAGAACTGTTAACCAAAAAAACTTATGCCTATACTACTTACAGAACTTTTAATGCAAGAAAGCAGAAATTTCCACCAAATACCTGGGAAAAACCTATTATTTTACTTATTAATGAAAATTCTTTTTCTGATGCTGAAATATTTCCAATACTTTTTAAACAATTAAATTTGGGAAAAGTTGTTGGTATGCCAACCTGTGGTGCAGTTATAGGAACTGGACATATTGAATTTATGGATGGTTCAAGCATGCGTATGCCCGGCACTGGCTGGTACACAGCAGAAGATATAAATATGGAAGGAACTGGTGCTGAACCTGACATCCTTGTTGACCAAACACCTGAAGAAAAAATTGCAGATGATGATGTTCAACTAAAAAGAGCGATAGAGGAACTGAAGAAAGAGTTGAAGTAGTTGAAACGGTTGAATCGGTTGAATTAGTTGAATTGGTTGAAATGGTTGAAATGGTTGAATTGGTTGAAATGGTTGAAATGGTTGAATTGGTTGAAATGGTTGAATTGGTTGAAATGGTTGAATTGGTTGAAATGGTTGAATTGGTTGAATTGGTTTAACTGGAAAACATAAACTATCACTAACTATGATTATGAATAGTTGAGTTTCATAAATAGGCACTTAAAAAATAAAACTTACCAACAAGTTGTCGTGAAAATAAAGGTTCTCGCAAAGACGCAAAGAACGCAAAGGAAAAATGAGGAATATTTTTTTTAAAGCTATTACCATTTCACAGGACTGCTCGTTCCCAAATTGTATTTGGGAATGCAATTTTTATAAAAGTTTTACTTTGATTCCTTTTTATGGAAGAGAATAAATATTTTCGAAATACAATTTCTTTAACAATGGCGTTCCCAAATACAATTTGGGAACGAGAGGGAGTAACCCACTCGAAGAGTGGTCTTTTTTCTATGCTGTCATAGAAAAAAATTAGATTCTTAATTATTCGTTTAGTATTATTTAGTTTCAAATAGAAACTTCTTGACATAAAATGAAACTTTTATAATCAAATGGTTTATAAAATTATTATTTTAAGAGGTGATTAATATGTCAATAGCAGTAAAGATTTCTGAAGAATTAGCTCGTTCTGCGAAAATTAATTCAAGTATATTTAAACGTTCCTTTGCTGGGCAAATTGAATTTTGGGCAACTATTGGAAAAATTGCTGAAGAAAATGAAGATTTACCTTTTTCATTCATTAAAGATATTCTTATTGGAAAAGAACAAGCCAAAAATCAGGATTTGACACCATATGAATTCAACAATAAATAGTTCA
>JAGMCF010000172.1 GCA_023129415.1 Candidatus Cloacimonadota bacterium | reverse complement strand
AGTCAGTGTAATTTATTTTAAAAAAGGGAGCATATTTTGCTCCCTCAAATATCCTATGTAATACAAATCATTAATTAAATTTCAGCAACATTCCTATAGCGAAATCTACGCCTTTTGAGAAATTGAATAATGAATAATAGTTTCTGACTGCCCAGTTGAATTCAAAATTATTAAATTCAAACCCGGATCCAAGAGAGAAATGAGCTGCTCTTCCGCCACCAAATCCAAATCCTGTTCGGACAGGTAACCAACCGATAGCAAAATATTCTGCACCGAGAGAAATCTTTGGTTTGGAAGATGTAAAAGCGCTTTCTTTAAAACCCTGTACATAGTCAAGCATAAAGAGGAATTCGTTATATTTATAAGAACCGCCAAGGTGGAACTCAAACGGAATTTTCTGCGTGAAACCGTCAATAGCATAACTCGTATCATTTTCCGTTTCAATATCTTCAATATTTTGCATTGTGAGTGTATCGGTGTAAATGCTAACTATATGCTCCTCACAATTTTTATTCCATTTGATTTTGCCAAAAAGGTTGTTAAAAGCAATCCCGACAGAAATTTCCTTTGTTATAGACGAATAGAACCCAATACTCATACGGTGACCTGTTCCGTGAGCACCTTCGTCAAGGGGATTTAAGAATTCTTCATCTTTGGAATTATATCCAGCCGTTCTCAAAACAGCACTTACATCCAGTGTGCCTGCACTGTCGTAAACAGCAACTTTTGATTTGGCCTCAACCACTTCGGCATGAGCAAGCCCTAAAATAGACCCAAAGCTAATCCCTCCATAGATTGGAGGAAGATTTTTAAAAGTTGAAGATATGCGTGAAAGCGGTAAAAGGTCTCCATATCCGATTTTTGCTTCTAAAAATCCAGTAACCTCTCCATCACTTTCTGAGAAATCGTATACTCTGCCGATTTCATTTCCATTCAGAGCAATATCAAATAATTCCTTGGAAAAATTCGCTGAAGTTAGAATGTGTATATTTTGTGAAAGGGCTAATTTCCAGACAGAAAATGTTGCTACTGGTATATTAACAGCAGAATTTCCAATCAGCTCAAGACCTTCATCCGGAATTCTATCTAGGATATCTTTCTTGTCATCTTCCGAAAGTTTTTTGCCCATCAAATTATTGTAAAATCTGATATTGAAGGAATTATTACTCAAAGAAGTATTGAAATGGAATAGATTTATAGAAACATAATTATCTACTAAGCCTAAATTTGCAGGATTCCAGTCTAATGAATAAAATCCTGTTGTCTGCGTTAAATATCCATCACCAAGAGCAATACTTTTTGGATTACTAAAATTATATGCCTTTAGAGAAACAGAAAAAATTAAAATCACGAAAATTATAACTATGTTCTTCATTATCTTCTTCATTTTAATCCTCCCACAAAGATTCATCAATATGAACGCCTACTTTTATGCTACCATAAATTTTCATGTTATCTGAACCCCGGATCGTTACCACCTGACCTTTTGTGCCAATTATACCAAATTCAATTCCAAGATAGATATCCTCATGTGTAAACACACTGAAATCTCCTTGTGCATCATATAATTCGATAATAAGATGACTTACGGTTTTATCACCGGATACATGATGCAAAGTATCAATCGTTGCAGGTTCGAAGGTTAGCGAATCAATGACTAATTCTGGGTTTTCCCAAACCTGAGTGGAATCGGCAGCAAAACATAGTCGGGCAGTAGCCCCAAAGGGAAATTTATTTTCTGCGGTCAGACAAACATGAACCAGGTTAAGATTGTTCTCTATCTTGTCTCTGGCATCTTTATCAATTTCTATATGTTGAAGTGAATCCATTTTTATATTGTGATTCTCTATAATAAATTCAAAAGGTGTTCGGATTATATAAGAACCGAACACAGAATCTGTCTTACAAATAGTTCCCTGTCCATTCATAATCACATACATGCTATCTGCATATATGCTATCAGGGAGAATGTTCAAGAAATCAGATACATTCTTACAGATTTCTGTTACAGCGTTTGGTGCGAGATATTCATGGTCAATGAGGATCATACTGGATTCTCCAGTTTTTCTATTCGTACCTGTTATTCGGGCATTTATTGTACATCCTAAATTGATACCGTTATTAATTGTCATAACCATCTCAGCATTTTGAAATTGTAGAACATCTTCAAGGCTATCCGGCATATCTCCTATATCAAAATCTTCTTCAATATTATCAAGATCAATTCTCTTATTGTTAATAGTACCAACAACTTTGTTGAATGCCATATCACCAAGAGTAATTGTGGCTTTGACCTTATCTTCATATCGGATAGTGGTGGGAACATCTGTAGCAAGGGTAACGACATCGTAAGAATAATGCAATGAATCGATTTCAGTGGTTGAGGTTGGATCATCACCTATTGTATATCCTGCAAAACTCAGGAGGGTATCTCCCGGGCAATGAATGGTAATTTTAAGCGTATCACCGTTGTCCTTGAAAATTTCATCAAATTTGATCGTAATATCAGCTTCGAGTGGGAATGACTTTAATGCTTCTATTGAGATCTGAACATCACAGCTATCGATTTCAGCATAGAAGAGATCGAATTCGCCACTTTCATCTACTACGGAAGCATCTGTTCCCTCAAAGGTAAAGCTTTCAAATTCTCCGGTAACCTCGTCAAATATAAGATCCTGAAGTTCTATATCGGCAGTTACTACATCCGTAGAAGAGATTGTTAGGTCTTGATGAATCTTCACATCAGCGAAGTAGTTTAGTGTTAATGAATCAGGCACCGGGACAATTCTATGATTTGCAAAATCATACTCAAAACTATGGAAATTGTCTGTTATGAGTATTTCGACTGGGAAACCTTCAGGGGTGAGTATGTCATAAATAGTTATTTTGACAGTATCAGGAGGAACGAGTGCGATTCCAGAAAGAGTAACATGAAGATTTCCACTTCTTATTGTTGCATCCTTTAAAGTTATGGTTGAATCTTCTACTGAAATTGAGCCTTCTTTAGTGAAATTCTTATTAATATATCCGGAGACTTCATCAAAATACATCTCACCAAGATTGAATTCGGCATAAACACTATCTGTATAATTAATTGACCCTGTTCCGCTAAGAGTTACATCAAAAAAATAGTGGAGAGAATCTATGCTTTTACCACTTTCTATCGTGCAGTTTACTAAGTCTAAATCTTCCTGGTAAGTTTGGTTGGCAGGAATTGAGAAATCAAATGTAAACGGACCACCTAGTGGGGCTGGGGCTTTCAACTCCTGAAAAGTAACTGTTCCACTCATATCAAAAGGAAAATCATTATGGAAAAAGATATAACTATTATCTGCACTTTTGATCTTTGCATATTGAAGAGAGATCTCACCTGTTTCATCCACTATTGAGATGGCTTCATTATCAGAAAATGATTTATTTTCAAGGGTTCCCGTAACTTGTTCAAAAATGAAATGGCTTAAATTTATAACTGCATTTACTTTGTCGCTATTGTCCACTGTAATTAGCTCTGATTGACCAGGCATCTGCACATTAATATGATAATGTACAAGCTGGTCAGGAGCGATCACAAATTTATGGCCTGAAAAATCATATCCAACAAAATCATCATTAGTAATTACAACGGGGTGGATATAATCGGGTGGTAATCTAATTTCATCAAATTGTATGGAGATTTCCGGGGTAAAATCCAACCCTGAAAGTTCAATACTTAAATTTCCTGATTTTATCAAAGCATCTTCCAGAATAATCTCACCTGTATCATCTGCTATTGATAAATCATCATCTTTTGAAAATGCCTGGTTAACATAACCAGAAACCTCTTCAAACCACATTGTCCCAAATTCAACACGACAATCTACATATTGGGTAGTATTGATGTTCACAAAATTTTCTGTTGGATATGTATCTATCTTATATGTAAAATGCAGAGAATCCAATATGTCTTTACTTGTTGATATTATCTGATAACCTGCCAAATCTAATGGATAATTATTGGGAGGTGGGCTTAGGTTGATATGAAATTCAACATGTAGAGGTTCACCAACTTCATCCCTAAGTTCCACGAAATCTATAGTTGCTAACGCTTCTATAGGAAGATAATTATCTATCCGGACATTCCCAAGACATGAATCAATTTTAGCATAAATTATCTGAACATCATTATCTTCTATAGAAATGGCGTCATTATGTATAATGTGCTCGGCTGGTAGTTTTGCAGATGCCTCACTTACTGTCATTTCACTTACACTCAATATTACAATAAATTTATCTGCTTCTAGGACATCTATAGGGGTTGCACCAGTACCATCGGTTGTAAGATTTACTCGTAGAAAGTTATATCTATATACTTTACATCCAGAAAGATCAAGCACAATATTTTCCGTAGCACCTCCTGGAATCACATGGTCTATATAATGTGTTAATATCAAATTTTCAGGAATTATTTCCTCTCCATAAATTTCGATATTCATATAGTGTTGAGGATCATTTGAACTGAGCGGCATTTCTGTTGAGTTAGTAAAATCAATATATGCCCAACCAGAATCAATAACAACATATTCAATATTGTCATTTTCGAAAATTGTAAAATTAGTGTCTATAGGAGGAAAATTATAAATTGGAGGTAATGTATGATTATATATTTCACCAACTCCTGGAATAGCGGACCTTGCAAATTCTAACACGCCAACACTTGCATAAGATTCACCAGTTTCTTCTACCTCAATTCTTTCCAGTTGGTTTGAGAACGCACGACTTTGTTCCTTTATTTTCAAGCTATCCCCAACATCTACAGAGAAGGCATCCTCCCGAGAACCGACTTCAAGTTTATCACCAATTTCAGTTGAGAAAGAATCCGACCTGCCATCTAATTTCAGACTATCACCAACATCTACAGAAAAGGTTTCGTGATGGTCTTCCAGTTTCAATTCATCTCCGATCTCCTCTTCAAAGGTCTTTTCCTGCCCATCAACTTTAAGTTCATCTTCCACTCTCGTTGTATCCAGATCCTGAGATATTGAGAACTCCATTGTATCATTCACCACTGCAATAATATAATCTTCAGTTGAATCTGCAATATCTTTCATATAGTATGTTTCATTAATAAGGGGCACTGCAAGTTCAATATCCCATTCCGGTGCTTCAAATTTTTTTATAGTACAGGATGAAAAAATCACGAGTGCTATAAACAAGAAAATCTTAAATGATAAATTTTTCATAACAACTCCTTTCATTTAGCGTAGTAGATTAACTTTTTTGTTGAATGATTTCCCATTACCATAATTTATTTTGTACAAATAGATACCGTTTGCCACCTGATTACCATTACTATCAAAACCATTCCAAATTTCTTTATAATCGCCTGGCTGTAGATAAGAACTAATAATATCTATGATTTTTTGTCCTTTGATATTGAAAACTTCAATTACCACTTTTTGTGGTTTGGTTAAGGTAAAGGAGATATAATTACTTTTACTAAAAGGGTTAGGGTAAACTTCAAAATTATGCAAAATTCCAATATGTTCTTCATCAACACTGGAACCTGGTAAAGTCCAGATAACATCAATCTGGAAATTAGTGGAATCGAGGAATATAATAGTTGAGATACCATCTACAAAACTAATTAAAGTACCACCAATAACATTAGTAGGCGCATTTCCAGTATAAAATTGAACTTCACATCCATTACTGATATAACCATCAGCTAAGTCAATAGTTATATTCAAAGCTATATCTGTCTCTTCTAGACAATGTATAAT
>JAGMCF010000171.1 GCA_023129415.1 Candidatus Cloacimonadota bacterium | reverse complement strand
TCATCTATTTGTCCATCGTCTCTACAAATATAGCATTTTTCCTGTTTCTTATGATAATGCCTTTCTAACAAATATCCATACAGGTCTTGTTTATATTCTTTTTTCATGATTACATCTCCACAAAACTGCCGATGAGTAACTGAGTTAGATTTTGCATCTTTTTATTTGTTAAATCAAATATGCTGGGATAATTTTTCTGTCTTTTGTAAAATTCTGAATCATACTAATCGTAAAAATCTCTGCATCCTGATAAATTTTCTGAAATCTCTTTAAACTATAAGTTGTTACTTTACTCCATTTTACTTCAATGGCATATAATTTACTTTCTTTTTGTAATATAAAATCAATCTCCTGTTTAGATTTGGTTCGCCAATAGTGAATTTTTGTAAGAATATCTGATTTCTTAATTAATTGTGTTAAGATATAATTTTCCAGTAATTCTCCTCTATCGGAACGAAATTCTGCATCATTAAAATCGGACAAATATATCATTTCGCGCATCTTTTTTATGAAGTTAAGGATTTCTTGATTGTAAAAATAGTTGAACTATTTTTACACAGTTTTGTAATAATAGTTTGACTAAATAGATGAAACACTTTTATATCACCTGGGATTAAAAAGGACATTTATTAATCTCTTAATAGTTATTATCTCCCAGCATGTAAAAGACCCACAACACCAATCACACCAAAACCTATATTTGCAAACCAAGCAGCTAAGAATGGTGAGATAATTTCATTATATCCAAGACTTTGTCCCAATCTTACTGAAGATAAGTATAAAAAGCATAAAGCAATACCAATAACAAAACCCAATCCCCGGGATTTTCCTCGTGTGGATAATGTTGAAATTGGAATGCAAAATAATAATATTATTAAATTCACAAATGGGAAAGCAATTTTCAAATTTATTTCAACTAATTCTTTCTGGTGTTTTTCACCGATTCTTTTCAAACGAGTAATATATTCTCGTAGTTCAAAGAAATTCATTTCCATTGGGTCTTTACTACTTTTCACAAGATCAGAAGGTTGGATTGTTATGTATGGAATTACCTTCTCAGAAAATTTCTCACAATCTATTAGTTTTCCTTTTGTAAATTTTCTTATATAACCATTATGAAAGATTAAGGTTCTCTCTGAAGTATTCTGATTACCTTGCCATAAAGCATACTCAGAGGTGATCTTCAGAACTATTTCATTGCTATTATTAAATTCTGCAATATCAATATGTTTGATTTTACTTCTATAACCATCAAGAAAACCTATATAATAAAGTCTGCCTTCATCATCTTTATATTGAATATTTGAGCGCATTCTGATATCTTCTTTTGGTCGGTTATAAATTTTAACATTTTTTATGTAATCTCTTTTTTCTTCAGCATAAGGGAGCAGTGTATCCCCCAAAATCATAATAATAACGCTGATAAAAAACCCCAATACAAATATCGGCAAAGCCATCCGAATAATGCTTATACCGGCAATTCTTATTGCAATTGTTTCATTATGTTTTCCAAGATATTGCATTAAAAAAAGTCCAGCTAAAAGAATTGCTACTGGTGAAGTCAAAACTATGATATATGGAATTCTGCATACAAAATATAAGATTATATCAACTGTAGAAGCATTTTTACCTAAGAAGTTATCAAATTTTTCAAAGAATTCAATTATTATTAAAACTACCAGGAATGAGGAGAAGATAATAAGATATAATCTTGCAAAACTTTTTAAAATGTATTTATCCAGAATTTTCATCTGTAAATCCTTTTTTTAGCCACGAACTACACGAACTAACACTAACAATATTTTATTCATAAAATTAAACTATTTTAAATCCTTAATAATTTTCATGCTACTTTGTGTCGATATATCGGCATGAGTGTTTCATATGAAAATAGCACACCCTTCTACGCTAAAGCTTCGCAGGACAGGCAGATTACACTGATTAGGCTGATTTACACAGATTATTATAACTACTTTTTTTTTAATATGACAACCATATTATTTTCATACTCCTTTGTGTCCCCGATGAGTCGGGGGTATGTATGTTTCATCTTAAAATCACTTTACTTAATTTCGATTTGGGATGAACCCAAATCTACCCGCAAGCTGATGGGTAGAAATAGGTTTATCCTGTTTCACTATAAGTTGAGAGACTCGACTACTCCCAAAATCATCAATAATAATCTTATATATTTTTTTCATCACCCTTTGGGTAAGCTTGCAGACAGTTATATTTCATGTTAAAATAATAATATTAATTTAATGAATGCAAAAACTAAAATCGAAGAATTGTGACGAACTTTTCATTAGAATTGTATGCTGAAAGTTCATCGCTTCGCTCTTCGTTTCAGCACTCCGAAATTTTTAAAGAATTTTTGAATTTTCTCAAGATGAATAATTCGTCTTTCACGAACTGAATAAATTACTAAATAAACCCCAACTGCTGTAAAAATAATATTCGAAATCCACATTGCAATGAATGGTGAAATAATCATTCTATCTGCTAATTCTTCACCAGCAAAAAGTGAGATATAATACACAAGGAATATAAATGAACTGACAGCAAAGCCCATACTAATTGTGTTTGTTCTTGTCATCATTCCTATAGGAGCACCAATGAGGATAAAGACCAAACAGGCAAAAGCAATTGAATATTTTTTGTGGATTTCAACTTGATATCTACTAATTTCTGAACTTAAACTTTTTATACGATGTTCACGAAGTTCAATAAGGTTTTTTAGCTTTTTTGTTTCTTTTTTTATCTTTCTTTCATCCTGGATATTATTTTTTATCTCATTAAGTTGGTCTTGATATTTGTTTAATTCGTTAGTCTTAGATTGGCGAGTTTTATCAAGATTTTCAATTTTTATTTTCATATCTTTAGAACTCATCTCACGGTCACCACGCTGAGCATATCTTGATGGATTTACTCCTAAACCTAAATCAGGAATATCAATATGATATCTTTTGAAAATAATTGATGTATACTTTTCCGGAGCATTATTATCAATCTCGTGTATTTCTCCATCGTATAATATGGCAGATAAAGAATTCCCACCATTTGAAAGTTCTACTTTACCATTTATTGCAGTAATGATGCGAGGAAGATTTCCAGGATTTCTGTCGTATATTACAATTTGGTTAAAAAATCCAGTCTCCTTATCATTACTATGATAGTAAAAATTGTAATCTTTTAATTTTGTAAAAAGACCGGGTTTTAATTCAGATGTTGGTCTTCGAGAATGAATTCTTACTATTAGATTCTTCAGTGCAAAATTGCTATCAGGTAGAATATTGTTATTAAAATATATCATAAAAAAAGAAAGCAGAATTGCAACCACAACTACAGGAGCCATCATTCTATAAATGTTTATCCCGTTTGCTTTAAAAGCAGTAATTTCATTATCAGAAGATAATCTGCCAAAAGCCATAATCGTTCCAACCAAAACTGCCATAGGAATAGATAATGCGAGCATAAATGGAAGGCTGAGCCCAAAAAGTTGAAAGAATGTGAATGGAGCTAATCTTTTTGTTATTATTAAATTTAGAAGGTCCAAAATCCGATCTAACAACATAACAAAGGTTATTATTGCAGCAGAAAGGACAAATGGTCCAGCATGCTCTTTTAAAATGTATTTGGATAAGATTTTCATTTTTAACTCATCCCCTGGCCCCTTCTCTTAAAAAGAGAAGGGGAAAATTCCCTCTCCTCATAGGAGAGAGTCAGGGTGAGGTCTTAAATATTTCTTTAATTTATCAATTAAATTATTTAAATTATTTTCAACATCTTTATTTTTAAATCTAATAACTTTCATTCCTAATTTGTTGATGATTTCGGTTCTTAGTTTATCATAATCTTGTTGTTTTTCATGAATTCCGCCATCAATTTCAACAATTAGTTTACATTCATGACAATAAAAATCTGCAATAAAATGTCGTTTTTGTCCATAGTATTCAAATGAAATTGGATATTGACGATAGAATTTTTTACTATTGATTTTTCTATTTCTTACAGATTGCCAGAAAATATTCTCTGCTTTTGTGCAGTTTTTCCGAAGATTTCTAGCCGTCTGGGTAATTATGTTTTTCATCTTAGATATTTTAATTCAACTCCTAACCCCTTCTGTCTGGGAGACTGAGAATGTCAAGTCCTAAATATGGTTG
>JAGMCF010000170.1 GCA_023129415.1 Candidatus Cloacimonadota bacterium | reverse complement strand
TCGTCTTCCAAATTTATTTTTTTCTGATTTTTGTTTTTCATGACTATGTAGCAGAATTTCCATATTATCATAAATCGGCTGCATCCAGGGATTGTACTTTTCTTTTTTTGTTCCTGGCAAATATCCAATATCTTTTCCAAGAGGGAAAATCGGGCGAGTAACAACCAATCTTGTGTATTTTTCTTCTTCAATAACTTTTTGCAAACCAGCAGCAAGTGCCAGAAGAGTTTTTCCTGTTCCTGCAATTCCAATAAGAGAAACAATCTTTATATTATCGTCCAGAAGAATCTCAAAAGAAGCTTCCTGTTCTGGATTTAGAGATTGTATGCCCCAAATAGGATTTTTATTATAATGAATTAATGGAAGTATAACATTTTCATCTTTATTGTATTTAGCAACAATATGATTTGAAAATTTTCCTTTCTCAAACATCAGTATAAACTGATTATAGCATTGGAGACCAAAATTATTCTCTAATCTCTTTTTCTCTTTGAATTCCTCAATTTGCCCGGCAGTAGTTTCATACCTCAAAATTCCTGTATACAATTCCTCAAAGTTAACAGTCTCTTGTTCATAGTTTGCAGCTTTAAGTCCAATTGCATCAGCTTTTATACGCACATTTGAATCTTTTGAGACCATAATAACTTCTTTGTCTGGATACTTCTTATGAAAATGATATGCAGTTCCAATAATGAGATTATCGTTCTCATCAGTTATTAGAATATCTTCTATATCATCTGAAATTTTATGTGCAAGAGAAACCTGTAGAGTGGAACCATTATCTAATTTTACGCCTTTTGATAATGAATTCTGCTCACGAAGTTTATCTAACAATCTGCTGATATGTCGGGCATTACGACTTTTCTCATCCAATCCTTTTTTAAAATTATCTATCTCTTCAATAACAGTTATTGGAATAACCACTTGTGCATTCTTGTAAGCAAAAATAGCTTGTGGGTCGTGTATTAACACATTTGTATCAAGAACATAAATCTTTTCCATATCTTTCCTTCCTTCTTTTAATCACGAATTAACACGAATTAACACTAATAAATTTTAGTTATTATCCATAACCTCACTCAAATGCACTTGATATTTGTTTCGTCATCTTTTCCATCCAAGGGATAATGCGCTCCATCCATAAAAAATCAGAATAATAAAATCAGCGTCTATCAGTTCCATCTGTGTTCATCTGCGTGCCATTACGATAACCGAATTTTTTTATTGACAATATAAAATCAATAATTTTGCAATGGAATTAAATGTCAATATTTTTACAAAACAGACTGGAGGAAAGATGTATAATATAGTTGAAGGCAAATATATTGCTGAAAATAAGAGCTTTGCAATTGTTGCAAGCCGTTTTAATGAACTTGTCTCCAAAAAATTAATTGACGGTGCTCTGGATTGTTTGAAAAGGCATAAGGCAGATGAGAAAAATATTACACTTATCTGGGTTCCGGGTGCATTTGAGATTCCATCAATTGCCAAAAAGGCTTCGGATTCGGGTAAGTATGATGCTGTAATTTGTCTTGGAGCTGTTATTAGAGGTGATACACCACATTTTGAGTATATTAGCTCAGAGGTTAGCAAAGGAATTGCTCAAGTTGCTTTGGGAAGTAAAATTCCAGTCATATTCGGTGTTTTAACTACTGATACAATTGAACAGGCATTAGAGCGAGCAGGAACTAAAGCTGGAAATAAAGGATGGGATGCAGCTTTATCTGCAATTGAAATGATAAACTTATTAGAGAATTTACCCGTTTAGGCTTAACCGAGGCTGATAAGATGGGTTCACGGAGAGAATCTCGTGAAATAGCTGTTCAAACTCTTTATGCACTTTGCTTAGATTCCAATGAATTTTTTCACGATTCTGCTAATAGTTCAAAACATATAACTGAAAAACTATCACAGATTATTGATTTTAATAAAAAATTATTTAGTGATTCTCAAAATGAATTTTGCAATTTCTTAGTTAATAATACATATCAAAATTTAGAATCTATTGATGATTTGATAACTAAATTTTCTGAACACTGGGATATTCGAAGAATATCAATAATGGATAAGTGTGTTTTACGCATGGCAATAATGGAGATGAGATTTACTGACACTCCAAGCAAGATTATTATTAATGAAGCTATTGAAATTTCTAAAAAATTCTGTGGAGAAAAGTCCGGTAAATTCATAAATGGCATATTGGATTCAGTTATGCACTCAAAGGATTCAAATGATAAAATGTAGTTGGGGTATTTTTGCTTATAATGAAGAGAAAAATATAGGGCAACTTCTTCAAGCTGTAGAAAACCAAGATTTGAATCAAATTTCTATTGAAGAAGTAATTGTTGTTTCCAGTAACTCTACAGATAGAACAGATGATATTGTCAGAGAATTTGCAAGTAAAAATCCCAAAATCAAGTTGATTGTTCAAGAAGAGCGAAAAGGAAAATCATCTGCAATCAATCTTTTCCTTAAGGAAGCAAAGAGTGATATACTGATAATAGAAAGTGCCGATACCATCCCTGCCAAAGATACTATAGAAAAGCTGGTCCTTCCATTTTCAGATGAAGAGGTTGGTATGACTGGTGGCAGACCAGAGCCAATAAATAACCCCAGAAGTTTTATCGGATTCGCTGTTTGTATGCTCTGGAGACTTCATCATAAAATGGCTATGATTTCGCCCAAACTTGGAGAGATGGTCGCATTCAGAAATTTAGTAAAAGAAATTCCAGAACATAGCCCTGTTGATGAGGCAAGCATTGAGGCAATTATTAGAAACAATAACCTGGAAAAAAAATACATTCCCGAAGCAATTGTTCATAATAAAGGTGCGGAAAATGTAGGTGACTTTTTGAAACAACGTCGTCGCATTTATGCTGGACATCTCTGGTTGGAAAAGAATCAAAATTATAAAGTCGTCACTAAGAAATCAGGCTTGATTATAAAATTAACTATGAAAGAACTTTCATTAAATATTATTAAAGATACAAAGATTATCTTTACAATATTTTTGGAAGTATTAGGAAGATTGCTCGGCTGGTATGATTTTAAAATTTTAAAGAAAAATCCATATAAATGGGAGATTGCGAGTTCAACGAAAGATTTGAATAGAAGTTAGTTTATAATGTTAATTTTTCTTGACAGTATTTATAGGTATGACATTTGGTAATACAAAGAGGTAAAAAATGAGTAAAGCAAAAATAGCGATTACACTTGATAATATAATCCTTTCACACTTAGATAGGCTTGTAAAAGAATACATATACCCAAATCGCAGTAGAGCGATACAAGAAGCTGTAGAAGAAAAGTTGGTGAGAATAGAGCGAAATCGTTTAGCTCGTGAATGTGCTAGGTTAGATCCCGCCTTTGAAAAAGCTTTGGCTGAAGAAGGATTATCAGAGGAATTATCAAAATGGCCCGAATATTGAGAGGAGAAATAAGGTGGGCTGATTTAAATCCAGTAAGAGGTCGTGAACAAGCTGGCTATCGTCCTGTGCTTATCGTAAGTCATGATGTTTTTAACGAGCACTCAGGAACTGTAATTGCTATGGCTATAACCAGTAAACCTCAAAGAGCGGGCTTTCCTTTGACTATAGAACTTAAATCTGAAAAGTTACATAAGAAATCCTGGGTAAAAATCAGTCAAATAAGGACTCTCTCCGTTGAAAGAATTGGTAAAACGCTTGATAGTGTTTCACCAGAGTTATTGGCACAAATTGTTGATGGTTTGAATGAGATTGTTGGAGACCAACATTACCTGCAAAAGTGTGCGATCTAAGCTAAAAAATTGAACCAGTTTGAGTTGAAAAATCTTGTGAAAGATTTGAAGATAATCTTTACAATTTTTTTGGAAGTTTTAGGGAGATTTTTAGGCTGGTATGATTTTAAAATATTAAAGAAAAATCCATATAAATGGGAGATTGCGAGGTCAACGAAAAACTTAAATGTAGGTTAGGGGTTAGTCCCCGATTAAATCGGGGATACGAGTTAAGTTCCGTGCTAATCAGTGGTAAAAACTAAAAATGAAATGCACTTTATACGAACTAGTGCAGTCTAATATATATTTGCACAGCTGAAATTAAACACTCGGTAGTATACAAGAAAGAAAAAAAATGGAGAAAAGATGAAAAAAATAATTCTTTTTCTATTGTTAGGTTTATTTTTTTGCTCAACACTTTTTGCAAAAGAAGTTTCTACAAAAAAGGCAGAACAGATAGCAAAAAATCTTTATTATGAAAAAGTTAATCAGTTCTTAACTGTCAAATACGAAGAGATCAAATTTACAGATAAGTTTACTATTAGCGATGAAGCAAATCCTCTTTATTATATATTTAATCTGACAAATGATAAAGGATTTGTAATTATATCAGCTGAAGATAATGTGTATCCTATTTTAGGCTATACATTTAAAGCTAATTATAGTGAAATAAATCAACCTCCTGCTTTTACAGAGTTAATGGAAAGCTACAAAAAACAGATAGCTTTTGTTCAAAAAAATAACTTAAAAAGTACATCTAAAATTAATTCAGTTTGGGAGAGATATAGTTCAAAATTATTTAAACCAAATGATAATAGAGATAATGTGGAACCTTTGTTAACAACCTGTTGGGACCAAGACCGCTATTATAATGAATTTTGTCCTGTTGACCCAAATGGTGCAGATGGTCATGCCAGAGTCGGTTGTGTAGCAGTGGCAATGGCACAAATAATGAAATATCACAGTTATCCATTCCATGGCACAGGGTCGCATAGTTATTATTGGCCACCCTATGGAACATTATCAGTTGATTTTGGGGCTGCCAGATACCATTGGAGCAATATGCTTAATTATTTAACTGACTATAATTCAGAAGTTGCGAAAATATGCTACCACTGTGGTGTCTCAGTAGAGATGATGTATGGTCCAGAAGGCTCCGGAGCATATTCTAGTGATGTGGGACCTGCATTAATTACTTATTTCAATTATTCTCCATCTGCACATTTAGAATATAAATGGGACTATACCGGGACAGAATGGGAAAATCTTTTAAGAACTGAACTGGATTCTTTTAGGCCAATGTATTATAGTGGCTCTGGCTCTGGAGGAGGACATGCCTTTGTTTGCGATGGTTATCAAAATAATACTTATTTTCACTTTAATTGGGGATGGGGTGGTTTGTATAATGGGTATTTTTATGTATCCGGGCTTAATCCTGGCACACACTCTTATAATGATTGGCAAGCAGCTCTTATCAATCTTAAATCTCCTTTGCCGCCTGTCGCTGATTTTACAGTTAATACAACAACTGTACTTACCGGAAGCAGTGTAGATTTTACAGACCTTTCCGCAGGAATTCCAACAAACTGGTCCTGGCAATTTAATGGCGGAACTCCTGGTTCTTCTAATGAAAAAAATCCTGAAAATATTACCTATAATACGCCCGGAATATATGATGTTACTTTAACGGTAACTAATTCCAATGGCTCAGATAATATAACTAAATCAGATTATATTACTGTTAGCGATAGTGCTTTGCCTGTAGCCAATTTTACAGTTAGCGATACGATTGTTGCTACTGGCACGCCGCTTAACTTTACTGATTTATCCTTAAATAATCCCAATTTATGGCAATGGGAATTCATTCCTAATACAGCAACTTTTATTAATGGAACAAGTGCAAATTCTCAAAACCCGTCAGTGCAATTTAGTGAACCGGTTAATTATACTGTTTCTCTAACTGCTACTAACTCAAATGGCGACGATGTTATCACAAAAACAAATTTGATTTATGCTGGTGGCTTGCCATTACCTTATACAGAAGATTTTGAATTAGGTTTTTTCAAAGATATGTGGAGCATTGTAAACCCGGATTTTGGTGTTACCTGGGATGGTTATTACAAACTCTCTGGAAATCTGCCAAGTCGTAAAGCAGCCTGGATGAATTTCTATGCTTATTCCTCTATTGGACAAAGAGATAGATTGATATCGCCTTTATTAAATCTTTCGCAATATAATTCTGCCACTTTAGGTTTTAAACATGCATATGCAATATATAATATGTCACGCAGAGACTCTTTAATTATCTATATCTCAACAGATGGAGGAACAGATTGGGAAAGAATATTTGCAGCCTGCGATGATGGAACAGGCTCTTTTGCCACTCATCCGCCTACAATAAGTGAATTCGTTCCACATACTCCGAGTGACTGGTGTGGGGTAGGTTATGGAAGTGACTGTATCAGTATTGACCTAACACCTTGGGCTGGTAATGCCAATGTAAAAATTATGTTTGAGTCATACAATGGACATGGCAACAGTCTATATATAGATGATTTAAATATTTATTGTGATAATTATCCTCCTGTAATAACCTATTTTAGCCCGGAAGATACCGCATTTACTGTTTTAATAGATTCTACTGTAACATTTCTTGTGTCTGCTTATGATATTGACAGCGAGATTTCATATAGCTGGTTTGTCAATGATGTTAATCAAGGGATTACTGATAGTACATTTGCTTATACCTTTACAGATGAGGGAGAATTTGAAATAAAATCTATAGTATCTGATGAAGAATATTCTTTGGCAACAATATGGGATGTTACTGTAACCCCGATTGGAATAAACGACAATTTGGTTGCTCAATTGAAAACAGAACTTGGTGCCAATTATCCGAATCCATTCTATCCAAAAACAGCAATAAGCTATTCTCTAAACAACAATTCTAAAGTAATTCTTGAAATCTATAACATAAAAGGGCAGAAAGTAAAAACTCTTTTAAATACTAATGTTACTGTTGGTAATCACAAGGTTTTCTGGAATGGAAGAGATGATTCTGGAAAGGCTGTTTCTTCAGGAATCTATCTTTATAGACTGAAAACTGAAAAGTATATAAAAATTAGGAAAATGGTTTTGATGCGATAAAAAATTAGTGTATGTACATAAATTGTAAAAACTTAAGTTAATCTCCAATTAATCGGGACTTGACTTTAGTTTGCTAACTTTACAAAATGAGGAAACTTAACTTTCGCTGGTTCAGATATGCTATCTGAACCAGACATTTAATTGTGTGATTTCAGCCAAAGGCTGATGAGCCTCTGGCTCACAAGTTGCAAACTTGAACCAGCAAAGGTAATGTAAATTGATTGAAAATTTTTGATGAAAGTATAAAACATGAAAAACATAATACTCCTCTGGAAATTAATCTTACTTAGAATTGCAAAGAAGTGGGCTTTAAAATTTCTCCTGCCTGTTAATTATACAGTCAGCGTTACATATAGATGCAATTCGCGTTGTAAAACCTGCAATATCTATAACATAAAATCAGAAGAATTATCTTCTGAAGAATATGCCAAGATTTTCAAAAAGATTGGCAAATCTGCTTACTGGATTACAATTAGCGGTGGAGAACCATTCTTAAGAAAGGACCTCTTTGATATTGTTTATGCAATTTATAAATATTCAAAACCTAAAATTATTAATATCCCAACAAATGGACTGCAATACAGAGAGATTCCAAAAGTTGTGAAAAGAATTGCAAAAAACTGTCCCAAAAGCAATATTATCATAAATGTTTCAATTGACGAAATTGGTGAAAAAGATGACAAAATCAGAGGAATCAAAAACGCTTATGAAAATGCAATAAAAACTGTTAAGGCAATCCAAAATCTGAAATTATGCAATGTTAATCTCGGCATTCACTCAGTAATATCAAAATTTAATGTTGATAATCTCCACTTTATAGCAGGCACTTTAATGGATCTTCATCCTGATTCATATATAACTGAAATCGCAGAAAACCGTGTTGAATTGGATACTATGGAATCTGATATTGCTCCATCTTTAATGAAATACTCTCAAGCAATTGATTATTTATTATTCACAATTAAAAATACAAAATTTAAAGGTATGAATAAAATCACCCAAACATTCAGGATAGAGTATTACAAATTAGTAAAACGGATTTTGAAAGAGCAAAGACAGATAATTAAATGCTATGCAGGAATTCTTTCTGTTCACATTGCACCAAATGGAGATGTGTGGCCCTGTTGCATTCTGGCAAAAGTTATAGGTAATCTAAAAGAACATAAATATAACTTTCGTAAATTGTGGTTTAAAAATCAGAAGTTAAATGAGGAACGAAAAAGAATCAGAACTGAAAAATGCTTCTGCCCAATGGCAAATGCTTCGTATACCAATATGTTAATGAATAATAGAATCGCATTAAAGGCAACGTTAAGGTTATTCATAAAATAACTACTATGATACAAACCGCGAACAAACCCCGTTAGATATTCAGTTTTTATTTCTATCTCCGCCCTTATAATAAAATTATCTTACGGGGTGAACGCAAATCTTCGCTAAAGTTAAACTCTTTTAATGTTTTTTTAGTTAGCGTTTTTTTGCGTTTATTAGCGGTTTAGTGAATAAATAAAAAATGGTATATATGAAAAATATCAAGATAGAGAAAAATTTTTCCATTCAAGAAGGCTCCTTTGTTTATACAGACTTTTTTGAAAACACTTCGGAAAAGGTGGCATTGGTTTTCCAAACTTCTGAAAAAAGTCTTATTTCTGAAAAAGCAATGACTCTGCTTGTTCAAGTTTTTAAAGAATACTTTTATCAATATGATTATGAAATAAAAGAGCGGTTACGAAAAACTGTTGTGGAGATGCATTGGAGACTTGCCGCATTTTTCAAACGAGAAAATCACAAGTTTGAAATTTCTACAGTAATTCTAATCATCAAAAATGATATTGTTTATGCGATTCAATTGGGAAGGCTTGTTATTATGTCATATTCTGATGAATTTGAATATATCGGATTTGATATAAATAAAATCTATGCAGAAAATTATCAACTCCCAATTTTAGGAATCAAAGAAGAAGAAATTCAAATTAAGACTTATTCAGAAAAAATAATAAAAGATACTAATATTGTTGTCTTACCTGCTAAATTATCTAATGAATTTGATAAAAATATCTCTATAAAAAGTGATTTTGAAAAGAAAATTTCCCAACTAATTGAAAGTGATGAGAAACCTATCCTAAAAATTGGTATTTCAGAAGGTTCTGGTAGGTTACAATATAAGAAAAAATTCAGAATTACCACCAAGGGATCCGCTATAGTTTTGGTAATTGTTATAATCATTGCCAGTTTTTATGTATTCTTTGGAAAAAAATGGTGGCAAGGAGCTATAAGTAGTGGAAAAGAATTTGTGAATGAAAAGAAAAGATTAATTATTGATTATAGTGCTCTATTGCCGAAGATTCCACAGCCAAAATTTGATGAAGATTGGGAGTGGACTGCTCCATCAAATATCACTATAAACCCAACCTTTGATTCGGATAATATCTATTTAATATGCAATAAAATTATTACCTGTATACGGAAAAATAGTCATCAAGTAAAATGGAGAGAATCATTTCAATATCCTTTAATATCTACTAAACTATTACGAAATGAGAAAATCTTACTTATTGATGAATTAGGATTTCAATATTTGATAGAAAAGGCAAAAGGTCATATATTATGGAAGAGAGAATATCCAATTTTAATCCATAAAAAGGAAATTCAATCTCCTGAAATGATAACTATAGATTACATCAGAGATGGGCGATTGGAACAAAATTATTACATCACTGTCACTGGAAATGTAATATCCATAATTTCTGGTAAGAATGGTAAAACCGTTGCACAAAAAGAATTTCAGCAAAAAATAGATTTTATCTCTGAATATGATTATGTTGAAAAATGTTTTTATTTATCATTTGTCAAAAGAATATTAAAAATAAACTTAGTTTTAGGGTAAGAATCGTCATACGGTTGCGGATACGAGGCTCGAATCGTATTACGGAAACCGTTAAACGAACCGTTTTCCCTCATCCGTATGCCGTTTCGAGCAGCGCAACCGATAAACGATAAACGATGTCATGGAGGAGTAATGAAATTGATCAAAAATGCTGCTGGCAGGTTTGTACCTGATGAAATTGAAGGAAGAAAATTAAGACCATTTCAAGGAGCCTTTGTTGATAATGGAGGTGGTCGTAGAGCTGCAACACCTATTCCAGTAAGCAAACCTGACACCAATAAAGTGCTGAAATCCCCTAGAGAAGCTATTGAAGCAGTTAGACTTAAAGATGGAATGACAATTAGTTTCCATCATCATTTTCGAAATGGTGATTATGTTGTAAATATGGTTGTTGATGAAATTGCACGAATGGGAATCAAAGGAATTAATTTATTTCCTTCTGCACTGTTTCCTGTGCATGAGCCCTTAATTGAGCATATTAAAACTGGAGTTATAAGAAATATTCAGGGAAGCATGAATGGTCCTATTGGTAATTTCGTATCTCATGGTGGAATGCTAACTGTTGCGGTTTTGCGAACACATGGTGGAAGAGTAAGAGCAGTTGAAGATGGTGATGTCCATATAGATGTAGCATTTATTGGTGCTCCAAGTGCTGATGACTATGGGAATGCAAATGGTGTGGATGGACCTTCAGCATGTGGACCTCTTGCCTATTCTGCAGTTGACTGGCAATATGCGGATAAAGTTGTTATAATAACTGACAATTTGTTACCTTACCCACTTGTGCCTTTTTCAGTGCCAGCCACTCATGTTGATTATGTAGTAAAGGTTGATCATATTGGTGATCCGGAGTTAATTGTTTCCGGGACAACACGAATAACACGATCACCGACTCGTTTGAAAATTGCTCAAATGGCTGCTGAATTTATCAAAGAGTCTCCATACTTCAAGAATGGATTTTCATTTCAAACCGGTGCAGGCGGAATCTCTCTTGCCATCACAAAAATCCTTGCAGATGTTATGCGAAAGGAAAAAGTCAAAGCAAGGTTTATAAATGGTGGAGTTACAAAATTTGCAGTAGAAATGCTTCACGAAGGATTAATAGATGTTCTTTATGATGGACAGGTTTTTGATACAGAAGCAATAGAATCTTTCAGAAATGATTTAATGCATGTGGAAACTCCTATGACAATGTATGCAAATTATCACAGCAAAGGTTGCTTGGTAAACCGTCAGGATATTGGATTTTTAGGCGCCACAGAAATCGATGTTAACTTTAATGTGAATGTAAATACTCATTCTGATGGGTTGCTCTTACATGGTATCGGTGGACATACAGATGTTGCTGCTGGAGCAAAGTTGGCAATGATTGTTGTGCCTTCTTACAGAAATAGAGTACCTATTATTAAAGAGGAAGTTACAACAATTTCCACACCAGGAGAAACTATTGATGTGATGGTTTGTGAAAGAGGAATTGCTATAAATCCCAGAAGGAAAGACCTTATCGAGCATTTCAAAAATTCAAAATTACCTATTAGAGACATACAAGATATTAAGAAAGAAGTTGAAAAAATTACTGGAGTTACAGAAAAGCCAAAATTTAAAGACAGAATAATCGCTTTGATAGAATATCGTGATGGAACTATTTTGGATGTTGTCCGTGAGGTTGATGAATAGAGAGGAGATAATCCTACCTCTCCCGACAGAGTCAGAATGCCGAGTAATGCGTCACGGAATGGTCCGTGACGCCTCAAGGATGGAGATGGTCAGTGAAGTCATTGTGGGTTTAACTATCAGGGGTGGGTTCAATAGCCCAGCCTCTTAAGGGCTGGGTATAGAGAGAAGAACCGGAATGGAGAGGGCGTTCACGCCCTCCTCTAGTCCTACTTTTCTTCGTGCTTTCGTGGTATATAATTATATTGACCCGCCTATATCCTCTTCATCTGTATTTATATCAATCTTCATTTGAGGCAGTTCTTCTAAATTCTTTAGAGAATCCAGCTTATCCAATTTCTCCAGTTTCTTAAGTCCTTCAAGAAAATTTTTTAAATTAAAATATATACTTTCATTTCCATCTTCAATATTTATATGAAAACCATCAAAAGAAATTTCAATTTTCTCAGTATTTAGTGTGTTATCATCTTTATATTTGTAAACCAAAACTGACTTTGGCTTATCAAAAAATCTTTCAAAGTCAAAATCGTGAAAACCAATTTCTTTTTCACCCAATTTAACATTATATGTTTTTTTATCACCAGAACGAAATACAAGAACTTCTACTTCCTGTTCAGGTTCAAAACTATATAACATTTTAGAAAGTTGGTCAGAAGTATATACTTTTTCTTTTTCAATTTCCATGATTACATCATCGTCTTCAATACCTGCTTTTTCTGCAGGTCCATCTTCAACAACTTCAGAAATTAATACACCACAATTCTCATCCAGACCGATTTCTTCATAATCTTCATCTGATAGGTCTTCTAAATAAACACCTAAATATGCTTTGGATTTTTCTCCAAATAATCCTTTTTTCTTACCTAAAGTTACTTTAAAGGTTTTTTCTTTACCATCTCTGAGTATTTTGATTTTTACAACCTGTTCTGGTTCAAAATTAGAAAGCATTTTCGTAACTTGATCATGAGTATAGACTTTTTCACCCTTAATCTCTAAAATAACATCTTTACTTTTCAAACCTGCTTCTTTTGCAGGACTATCTTTAATCACTTTTTGTATCAGTACTCCATAATGACCTTTGATCCCATATTTCTCATATTTAGATTCAGAAATGTCGCTCAGGTAGACTCCCAAATATGCTTTGGACTTAGCAGATAGTTGGGAAACTAATACAAGCATTGTAATTAATCCAATTAAAAGAATAATTGGAATTTGTTTTTTTGTTTTCATTTTTTTTCCTCTCATGCCACAGGCAGATCCTTCGGACTGTGATTTTTAATATGTAATTTTTGTAGGACTATAATTTGCTTTTTGGTCAAACTCAGAAACAATCATTACAGTTTCATTATTACGAGATTTATACCTTCGTATGATGTAAGCTTTATCTTCAGTATATCTATTTGGATCGATTTTTTCTGTTAAGGTCGGGTTATATATTGATGTATAAACCATATCATCTCTTAATAAATAATCTCCTTCAGAGGGAAATTCAATCTCCTCACTCTTCTGAAATGCAAGCTGGTTTATTTTGTAAGCGATTTGTGGTTTTATCAATGTTAGAATTAAGAATACAGCAAATAAGCCTGCAAGACCATATGCGAATTTCAATTTGTGTTTGTATTTTATTTCCGGGGTAAAATATTTATTTAAAATATTATTTCTAAGCTCATCTTCAAAAGGGTCGTCTTCAATTTTTGGGATTTCTAAATTTTTTAATTTTTCTTTAAAATTCTTCATGGTTGATTTCGCCGCCTAATAACTTTCGTAATTTATTTATAGTTCTATGAACCTGCACTTTTATATTGCCCTCTTTTTTACCAAGAATTTGAGCTATTTCTTTGTTCTTCATTTTCTCAAAGAATCTAAGGGATATCAGGTTTTGTTCATATAAAGATAAATATTTCATTTTTTCTTTAATAATATCAAAATCTATTTCTGAATCTGTTTGAGAAACTGGTTGAGGATTATTTTTCAGGTTATTTTTAATCTTCTCTTCTCGCTTTATATTTCGGTAATACTGGTTAATTTCATTTACTGCAATTTTAAATAACCAGGAAGAGAAAGCACAGTTTCTGGAATCTTTAAACCGATATAATGGTAATCGTTTCATTGCTTTGAAAAAAACATTTGAAACGATATCATTTTTTTCAGCTTCATCATTCACTCTATGAAAGACAAAATTATTAATTCTTGGATAATATTTCCGATATAGATAATCAAATGCCTTGATGTCCTTCTTCGCTTTTAGAATAATTTTCTTTTCAGCTTCCAAAATTTAATCCTTTTGGCTTTCTATTTATATAACGGAAATTGTGTTGAATGGTTACATTATTTTTATTTTTAGGAAAGTCAACCTTGCGAATCCTCGATTAGATCGGGGATCAAACCTTCGCAAGAGGGTATTATTACAAAATCAAAGATAATCTATCAATAATCCTATCTACCATTTTATTTCTATTATCAATTGTTAAATCATATATTTCAACATCATCTCTGGATTTCAATTTAGCAGTTAATTTGCAATCAATCTTTTTAATAGTTGCTAATAAAGGCTTTGGTGAATCAAATATTTCTTCTAATATTTTACAAAAATTTGAACTGAACATCTCCATTTTTCCAATTTCATCAACGATTATTAAATCTGCTGATTTGTTTGCTTTCTTTAAAGCAGGAATTCCAATCTTTTCAAATGCCTCTATATTTACACCATATTTGCTTACCCGATAAGAAGAAGGGGAATTAACATCTGCCATCACCATCTGATTTCCAGAAAAGTCAGTGATATAAAATCCAGTTCGTTTGCCATTTTCACACTTCTCAGATGTATAGAATCCACCTATTTTACAGTCTAATCTTTTGATTATTTTATTTATCAAAGTGGTTTTTCCTATTCCTGGATAACCTGAAATTAAGATGTTGTTTGACATAGATAATCCTTTTAATTATCTATCAATATGTTTTTTGTATGAGATTTTACAGTAAATCTTTACGAAATATAAAAAAGGGCAGTGAAAAAATTGGCTGCGACCTACTCTCCCACACCGTTACCAGTGCAGTACCATTGGCGTAAACGTGCTTAACTACTGTGTTCGGGATGGGAACAGGTGTTTCCACGTTGCTATAACAACCAAAACTTTCACTGCCCAAAAAATATGGTAGTGATTAAAGTAAGAGTATAAAAAGTAAGGCTTTGACTAATTAGTATTACTCGGCTAAATCCATTGCTGGACTTACACCTGTAACCTATCAACCTTGTAGTCTCCAAGGAGTCTCAAAGATGTCTTATCTTAGAGTTGGCTTCCCGCTTATATGCTTTCAGCAGTTATCCGTTCCAGACTTAGCTATCCGGCGTTGCAACTGGCGTCACAACCGGTGCACCAGAGGTCTGTCCTCATCGGTCCTCTCGTACTAAATGAGGCTCTCTTCAAACATCTACCGCCCACGAAGGATAGGGACCGAACTGTCTCACGACGTTCTGAACCCAGCTCGCGTACCGCTTTAAATGGCGAACAGCCATACCCTTGGGACTTTTTCCAGCCCCAGGATGCGATGAGCCGACATCGAGGTGCCAAACAGCTTCGTCGATATGAACTCTCGGAAGCTATGAGCCTGTTATCCCCGGAGTACCTTTTATCCGATTAGCTATCCCCCTTCCATACAGAGAGATAGGATCACTAAGACCTGGTTTCCCATCTGTTCGACCCGTCGGTCTCACAGTTAAGCTCCCTTATGCCTTTACACTCTACGCGTGGTTACCAATCACGCTGAGGGAACCTTTGCGCGCCTCCGTTACTTTTTAGGAGGCGACCGCCCCAGTCAAACTGCCCTCCTGACACTGTACTC